>NZ_JAKKSJ010000004.1:0-191782 GCF_025653365.1 Shewanella sp. SW32
CGCAGGTGTATTTTGCGCACCCTTATCGTTCTTGTGAACGTGGTGCGAATGAAAACGCCAATGGATTACTGCGGCAGTACGTCAAAAAAGGGGTTGATTTGAGGCTAGTGAGTAATGAATTAATCGAATTTGCTCAGAATAGAATTAACTATCGACCCAAAAAGTGTTTGAAGTTTAAGCAGCCTGCGGTGGTGTTTCACCAGTTAGCTGCTTAATTGTCGAGTGTCGCACTTCGGAGTTGAATTCGGGCTTGAAGTTGGAGCTGTATTTTTCTCGCTGTTTTATTAGTGATATAAACGGAAAGATAATATCACTTTTGCTTGGTGCGTACGTTTAATAATCGAGAATTTTACACCTCAAGCTTTAGCAGTCTTGCGTGTGTATAATAGTTTTTTAATATGACAAAACCTTGATCGTTATCAAAGGTTAACGGGTGAGTTATTTTTTAGCGTTAAAGTATGATCAAGGTTATATTGCGGAATGTAAAAGACTAATGATTTAAATCTGGATTATGTAATTTATATTTTTGATGTTTATTTAAAAATTCTCTATTTTAGAAAATATATTGATTTTACTTTTTCTAGTCGGATGTGTGATATTTATTTTGGTCTTAAAACAATAGGCGAAGCCAAAACGGGCTTCACCTATGATGTTTAATGTTGAGTAGCAGAGCTATAATTACACATTAATTTCTGGTTTGTAGAGCTTAGAAACTTGCAGTTACCCCAGCATAAATACTGCGACTCTTTTGAATATAATCAAGGTCGGTGGCAACTTGGTCACGTTCAGAATCCGTTAGGTTAGTCACGCCAAGCTTCAGTCTAAACATAGGATTAATTTGATAATTCGCACCTATATCGAGCGAGCCATAACCCTCTGATTTGACATTGGCTCGTAAATACTGCTCGCCAGTATAATGGTAGGCGATAAAGGTGGATAAACCATCGAATGCCTGCCATTGCAGTTTCAGGTTATAGCTGTCGTCCGGTGTTAAGGTAAAAGGCGCGCCATTTTGCTTATCTTCGGCATCGGTTTTACTGTAATTACCGTTTAGGCTGAGATCTTGAGTTAAATTGTACCAAGCTTGTAATTCCCAACCAGTGATCTTAGCTTCGTTCACGTTTTGGTAAGTTAATACTGTACCAGGGACTCTATTCCAAGTTTCGGTGATAATTTTATTTTCTACATCGTTATGGAAGTAGGTGATCGAGCCACCAAAATCCGTGGTTTGATATTGGGTCGATAACTCGTAGTTCACTGAGGTTTCGGGTTGAAGATCAGGATTTCCCGCAACGGCACAGGCGCCACGACAAGCGGGGATAATATAATCGGCTTGGGATTGCGCCATATTTGGCGCTTTAAAGGCTTTGCCGCCACCACCTTTAATGACCCATTCAGAGCTTAAGTTATACACCAAATACAAGCGTGGGCTAAATTCGGTGCCGTACACATCGTGGTGATCGACACGCCCACCTAAAGTGATATTGAGTTCGCCTAAGCTAAATTCATCTTGTAGATACAATGCCGATTGGCTGTCGTCTAAGGTGCCATCACCTAAAATATTGCGGCTATTTTCGAGCTGGGTCCAACGGTATTCTGCACCGCTGGTTAACATGTGATCGCCAAGCAGGACAGTGGTTTGACCGTCGAGATTGTGGTTGGTTTGGGTGATATTACCAATCTCGGCGATTAACGCTGAGTCGTCAGTCACCTCAACATTTTCATAGTAATAGCGCAGGCGAGTGTCGCCCCAGTTCCAGTGGCCATTATGGGTCAGACCTGAACTTATCCGCTCCGCTTGTTGGTTATTGGTGAGGATCGTGCCGTAGTTATTCCAATCAGACTCGCGTTCATCGTTGGCGTAACTTAAGTCAAATTGCAGATCTTGCTGGTTATCAATCAGCCATTGTAAATTTGCGAGGGCGCTGATTTCATCTCTGTCTTCTAGCGCATCAATAGTGGGTTTTAAGTCCGAGCGCCATGCATCGCGTTTATTGCTGTCGACGATTAAGTTTGCCAGTAATTTATCTTTGATCAGCGCGCCACTGCTGTAGAAATTGTACTTAGTGCTATCGCCACCCTTGCCACTGGTAGGTGCATCGTATTGCACGCCAACGCTGGTTTGCCAGTCCTCAGTTGGTTGACGCAGTATGACGTTAACCACACCGCCCAAAGCTTCTGAGCCGTAGAGGGATGACATAGGCCCACGTACAACTTCGATACGTTCAATGGCAGACATTGGAATAGAGGACAAGTCAAAATCGTTGCCATAACCAGAGGTTAATGCTTCGCGGGAGTTAATGCGGCGGCCATTAATCAAGATTAAAGTGTAATCTGAATCTAAACCTCGCAGGCTGATCTCATTGCGGCCATAGGGCGTGCCTTCGCTGATGTTCACACCCTGTAAATAACGGACTGCGCTAGCGAGATCGTCTATGACTAGCGCTTCAAGTTCACTGCGGTTAATCACGGACACCGAAGCTGGCGCCGAAAGCTCCGAGTGTTTAGTTTGTGTTGCTGTGATTACCATGCGCTCCATTTCTGGAGTGGTATCTTGCGTATTTGCCGCACTAGCCCATGCTGCAGGTAATAACAAACATAAACCAATAGCGCGTGATAGCTGGCTCAACATAGGTGTCTGTGTTGCATGAGATAGATGCGAGGTTTGGCGAGTGCGATGGATAAAGCGGGGCATATCATTCTTCCTTCGGTAATTTTGGCGAATGATAATTATTCTTAATTATAGCTTCAAGCTTGGATGTCTCTCTTTTGTGTAAAGGAAGTGTAAATTTTTAGTGTTTAATAACAGTGTGATAGCCCGTATATTCGACGTGTTGCTCGCTGGCATGGTCATTCTGATTGAGCGCATTGAGCACAAGGCACTGAGTATGACGATCTGAGTCTGACTGTCGTCGGATAAATCACTAAAAAATAGTGAGAATAATCAGAAACTATCACCGCACAAAACGGCATAACGTAATATGAAGCTATATCAATATGATTAATATGGATATTTTAACTGGCATAAGCTTTGCTGGCGATGTGACTTTATGTTTCGTGGTGCATTCATGTTTGTGATGTGAATAGTCGCCATACAAAATGTATTGCCAATATTTACGGAGAGAATATGAATCCAGCATTTTATAGCCTAGCCACAGTCACTGTTTTAACTTTGTCACTCGCCACTACCGAACCTGCGGTTGCCACAGATACGCCAACATTAGCTAAAGCAGCATCGGATAAAACCGCTGATGCTCCACAAGCTGACATTGCGCAGCCCGCTGCTGCACTTACAGACACTTTATCTACCCAAATTGCAGCGGTGGATTTTGCTGTGTTCGACAGTTTCAATAAGTGTTCAGCCCCTGCTGAACTCAAGAAACACGCGGCGTTTTTCACTGAAGATGTAGAGTTTTACCACGACACGGGTGGCGTGACGTGGAACCGCAAGGACATGATCGCTAATACCGAAAAATATGCCTGTGGCCATTACCGCCGCGAGTTAGTTGCGGGCACGATGAAAGTGTTTCCGGTGAAAGAGTTTGGCGCGATAGAACAAGGCGTTCACCGTTTTTGCAGCTTTGAAACCGGCAATTGTGAAGGTCTAGCCGACTTTGTCATTGTGTGGCGCAAACAGAACGAACAGTGGAAAGCTACCCGAGTGCTGAGCTATGGACACAGAACCGCTGAGGCCAAAACGGACTAAACCAAAGCTAGCTTTTAACAAAAAATGAGCCTTTAACAAAAAGCTAGCCTCTAACAAAATGCAGTAGTCGATTATTGGCGGGCATAGCCACATCTTGCTTCAGCGTTAAGCCTTGCTCGCTGGCTAAATTGCAAATCCATTCAATATCGCGAATGCCGCTGGCGGGATCCCGCTGTTTTAAAAAGGCATCAAACTGGCGATTGCTGTCACTGCTAAATTCGCCTTGGTAGTTAAAGGGGCCGTAAATGCACAGGGTCTTGAGTTGGGGGAGATACAGACCAAGGCCAGTAAAAAACGCTTCAACCATATTTTTGCTCATAATATGCAAAGTGTTTGCAGTAAATACGCCATCAATATCAGGTGTTAATCCCTTCACCGGCCATGGCACAGTGACATCAAGGGTAAGTGGTAAGCGTAGGTTTGCCGCTGCGTTGGGTAGCTTGCCTTCATGCATACACCTTGCGGTAATGACCTCAATATACTCAGCTTGATCGCTGGTTTGCCAGATTACATGGGGAAGATTTGCTGCAAAATACACAGCATGTTGCGCTGTGCCACTGCCGATTTCGAGTACATGTTGGTTGAGTGAGAATGCTTGTGTTAATACCGCTAAAATCGGCGCTTTGTTGTTTTCGCATGCTTGGGAAAACGGTAATTGGACAAGTGGCTGGGCAATTGGCATTAGTGGCATAATGGACTCTAGGTTGCTGAGATTAAAAGAGGATGACGCCGCACAAGCCTATCTTAAACCAGCAAAAAGTATAAGACTTAAAAGATAAAATGAGCCGCGCCTTAACATTCGGAGTCTCTATCTTAGGTAACTTAATCTTAGGTATCTTAATTTTAGTGCCTTAAATTTTAGTGCCTTAAATTTTAGTGCCTTAATTTTAGGTACCGCCATTTCAGAAGCTTCCATCTCAAGCTTCTCCATTTCAGGTTCTTCAAGAAGGAGCCTGCAGCCAGCTCTACTCCCTTTGTCATGTCCTGCAAATAGTTATCGCAATTCACTGTTGACCTCGATCTCAACTTAGATATACTCACAAATTCTGAACGCTTGTAAAAAATATAAAACAACGTCGGTATAATGCCGCGTTAAAACGAGTGTCCAAAACTAAGTGTCCAGAAGAACTGAGTGTCCAGAACTAAGACTTAACACTCACTTTCAGCCATCAACTTTCAACAGTTAACTTCAACATCAAGGAATGACCATGCCAGCAGAGCGTTGCGCCTCTTACTACAATGCCACCATTGACCAAGAGTCGGATTATCCTGTGCTTGAAGGCGACATTCGAGTCGATGTGGCGATTGTGGGTGGCGGTTTTACAGGCGTGGCAACTGCGTTGGAATTATCTGAGAAGGGCTATAAAGTGGCGCTTATTGAGGCCAATAAAATTGGGTGGGGCGCGACCGGACGCAATGGTGGGCAGGTGACGGGCAGTTTGTCCGGCGATGTTGCGATGACAAAACAGCTGCGCCGCCAAATTGGCAATGAAGCTGAAGATTATGTGTGGAATTTACGTTGGCGCGGTCATGACATTATTAAAAATCGGGTGGCCAAGTACGGCATAAACTGTGATTTAAAGTTTGGTCATATCCAAACCGCTTACCAGCCAAAGCACATGCAGGAGCTTAGGGCTATGCATAATGAGGCGCAGCGCCGCGGCATGGGTGAATTTATGACGCTGGTATCCGCCGATGAAATGCCTGCCTATTTAGGCTCGCCCTTGTATCACGGCGGCTTGGTCAATCGGCGTAATATGCATTTGCACTCAGTCAATTTATGCCTGGGTGAAGTCCGCGCCGCAGCAGGTCTTGGGGCATTAATCTTTGAACACTCACCCGTACTTGATATTGAAGAAGGCGATGTGGCGACTGTTGTCACTGCCAAGGGAAAAGTGCGCGCCAACAGTGTGCTGATCGCGGGTAATGCTTACCATAAACTCGCCCGTCCAAAACTGCGCGGTATGTTATTTCCGGCGTCCTTAGGCAATTGTGCCACTGCGATTCTGCCCGATGATATCGCTTTGCAAATCAATCCGCAGGACTTGGCCGTGTACGATTGCCGCTTTGTACTGGATTACTATCGCCTGACCGCGGATAAACGGCTGATGTTCGGCGGCGGCACTAACTACAGCGGCCGTGATCCTAAAAATGTGGCTGCGGAATTACGGCCTGCAATTGAGCGTACATTTCCACAATTAAAGGGCATTAATATCGAATTTGCCTGGGCCGGAATGGCAGGAATTGTGATTAACCGTATCCCGCAGCTCGGCAAAGTGTCGCCTAATGTGTTCTATTGCCAAGGATATTCTGGGCATGGGGTGGCGACATCACACATTATGGCCGAGATCATGGCCAATGCGATGGATGGGCAATTGCGTGAATTTGATTTGTTTGCCGCCATGCGTCATATCCGCATTCCGTTAAATGAATGGTTTGGCAATCAAGCGTTGGCGTTAGGCATGTTGTATTACACTTTGCGGGAAAACTGGCGCTAGTTTGCGCCGTGTTGTCTGCGACCAATCAATCTGCTCAAACAGTATTTAATCCTGTTCGATGAGTTTTTCGGCAAGGTAATCGACCAATACACGGATCTTAGCCGACAGGTGGCGATTTTGCGGATAGAGTGCCCAAATGCCTTCTTTGGCTTCGCGGTGACTGTCAAGGAAGGAGAGCAACCGTCCGGTTTGAATATCTTCTTCAATATAATAATCAGGCAGTTGAACTATCCCTATGCCCTTTAGTGCCGCATCCCTTAATGCGTAGCCACTGTTACAATTGAGATTGCCGCGGACTTTAATATTGCGCTCGCGGCCATTTTCCACAAAGCGCCAGTAATTATGATTACCGATCAAACAATTGTGCTGGTTAAGCTCAGATAAGGTATGGGGCTGACCGTATTTTTCCACATAGCTTGGTGAGGCGGCGACATAGTGGGTACGACTGCTGAGCGGTTTTGCCATCAGACTCGAATCGGCGAGTTTTCCGAGGCGAATGGCCAGATCATAACCGCCTTCAATCAAGTCTAAGGTGCGATTGGTCAAGTCGACGCTAAATTCAACACTGGGATATTGCACCATAAAATCATTGAGCAACGGCATGATAAATTTCTCGCCATAGGCGACGGGCGCCGTGAGCTTGACTAAGCCTTGGGGTGAGTCCTTTAGGTTTGAGATGGCGCGCTCGGCTTCTTCTAACCCCGTTTGTAATTGGCGGCAATGACGATAATAAATCGTGCCTTCTTCGGTTAACGACACTTTGCGGGTTGTGCGGTAAAAGAGTTTTGTGCCAAGGCGATTTTCTAAGGTGCTCACTTGGCGGCTAACGTGGGCGGTGGAGATATTCAGCCGCTGCGCTGCTAGGGTAAAACTTTCGGCCTCGGCCACTGCGACAAATTCAGAAATGCCGTCCCAGAGATACATTGTTGTTACTCAGTAAAAATGAATTGCTTGAATACTAGATTGTCTCTCGCTGAGAAACAAATACAATCCTCCTATTCAGTAGCATCAGTGCAATGGGCGCAAGAATTTGCTTGGCCTGAATTGAATTTATGATACACCAATGACTTACTCCTATTACCTATTCAAGGGACGTAACAATGTCGAACGAAAAACCGCAGTTTATTAAATCAAAGGCCGCTGTTGCTTGGGGACCAGGACAACCGCTTAAGATTGAAGAAGTGGATGTGATGTTACCTAAAGCGGGCGAAGTCTTAGTGCGCATTGTGGCTACGGGCGTGTGTCACACGGATGCCTTTACCCTGAGCGGTGACGATCCAGAAGGCGTATTCCCAGCGATTTTAGGCCACGAAGGCGGCGGTATCGTTGAGCAAGTGGGCGAGGGTGTGACCAGCGTACAAGTGGGCGATCATGTGATCCCACTTTATACCCCAGAGTGCGGCGAGTGTAAGTTTTGTCTATCGGGCAAAACTAACCTATGCCAAAAAATTCGTGCGACCCAAGGTAAAGGCTTAATGCCCGATGGCACCACGCGTTTTTATCTCGATGGCAAGCCTATTTTCCATTATATGGGCTGCTCGACCTTCTCTGAATATACCGTGTTACCTGAAATCTCATTGGCTAAAGTCAATAAGAGCGCGCCATTAGAAGAAATTTGTCTGTTAGGTTGCGGCGTAACCACAGGTATGGGCGCTGTGATGAACACGGCAAAAGTGGAAGAAGGTGCGACCGTGGCGATTTTCGGCCTCGGCGGTATCGGTCTATCGGCGATTATCGGTGCTACTATGGCCAAAGCCAGTCGCATTATCGCGATTGATATCAACGAATCTAAGTTCGAGTTAGCCAAAAAACTCGGCGCGACCGATTGCATCAACCCTAAATTACTCGATAAGCCTATCCAAGAGGTGATCGTTGAAATGACCGATGGCGGCGTAGATTACTCATTCGAGTGTATCGGCAACGTCAACGTGATGCGCAGCGCCTTAGAGTGTTGCCATAAAGGGTGGGGAGAGTCGGTGATCATCGGTGTTGCCGGTGCTGGTCAAGAGATTTCAACCCGTCCATTCCAATTAGTGACTGGCCGAGTATGGCGCGGTTCTGCCTTTGGCGGTGTGAAAGGGCGTTCTGAACTGCCCCACATTGTTGAGCGTTACATGGCGGGCGAATTTAAGCTCGATGATTTTATCACCCATACTATGGGACTTGAGCAAATCAATGAGGCGTTTGAGCTGATGCACGAAGGTAAGAGCATCCGTAGCGTGATCCATTTTGATAAATAAGTGGTTTTGCATTTTAAACGGATGCTTCAGCTTGATGTGACTAACCGGCAGACAGGTGCAAATCTGTCTGCTGTGTTGCCAACTGAGCTGACGATAAGCGCCATGACTAACGCTAAGACTAACGTTATAAATAGCGCTAAAAGATTGAGCTTAAAAGGACTTGTATGACCATAGAAAATATCAGTTGTAACAAGAGTTTTGGCGGTTGGCATAAGCAGTATCGCCATCAATCTCAGTCATTAAACTGCGAGATGCGCTTTGCCATTTATCTGCCGCCTGAGGCGGTGAATAAACCAGTGCCTGTGCTGTATTGGCTTTCAGGTCTAACCTGTACCGATGAAAACTTTATGCAGAAGGCGGGTGCACAGCGCATGGCAGCGGTACTTGGGATGGCGATTGTCGCCCCTGATACCAGTCCTCGCGGTGACGATGTGCCCGATGCGGCGGATAAAGCTTACGATTTAGGCTTAGGCGCGGGTTTTTACCTCAATGCGACAAAAGCACCTTGGAATCGTCATTACAAAATGTACGATTACATAGTCCATGAGCTGCCTACCTTGATTGAAGCGCATTTTCCTGTCACTACCCAGCGCGCTATCTCCGGCCATTCAATGGGCGGTCATGGTGCTTTGGTGATTGGTCTGAGTAATCCACACAGATATAGCTCAATTTCGGCCTTTAGCCCGATTTCGAATCCAAGTAATGCACCTTGGGGCATTAAAGCCTTTAGTGAGTATTTAGGTGAAAATCGTGAACATTGGCGCCAGTATGATGCATGCGAGTTGCTTAAGCTCGCGATTAGCGAAGTGCCAGTACTGATTGACCAAGGTGAAGCTGACAGCTTTTTAGACACCCAATTGATGCCACAATCGCTGGTGGATATCGCCCATACCAAGGGTTATCCCTTGGATGTGCGGATGCAAGCGGGGTACGATCACAGCTACTACTTCATCGCGAGCTTTATTGAAGAGCACCTTAAATTCCATAGCTTGTACTTTAAGCCTTAAATAGCCGATTCAGCAGTCACGCCGATGAGCTAAAACAAAAATGCCGCAACTTTGTGAGTTGCGGCATTTTTTATGGTGCGATTTAAGCGATTAGTGGGAGTGAACTAACACTCAGCACTTAGCACTCAACAATGTTGACTGCTAGGCCGCCTTTGGCGGTTTCTTTGTATTTGCTGCGCATATCTCTGCCGGTATCCATCATGGTTTTGATCACTTTATCCAGTGAAACCTTATGGTTACCGTCACCGCGCAGGGCCATACGAGAAGCGTTGATCGCTTTGATCGCGCCCATGGCATTACGTTCGATACAAGGCACTTGCACTAGGCCGCCCACAGGATCGCAGGTTAAACCTAAGTTATGTTCCATGCCGATTTCTGCCGCGTTTTCAACGTGCTCAACCGTACCGCCCATGATCTCAGTCAGTGCGCCAGCGGCCATAGAACAGGCCACGCCCACTTCACCTTGGCAACCGACTTCGGCGCCCGAAATTGAGGCATTTTTCTTGTACAAAATACCAATTGCAGCGGCAGTTAATAAATAACGGGCGCAGACATCGATATCCACTTCTTGTACGAAGGTATCGTAATAGCATAAAACGGCAGGAATAATTCCCGCAGCACCGTTTGTTGGCGCAGTGACGACGCGATCACCGGCCGCATTTTGCTCGTTGACCGACAGGGCGAATAAATCAACCCAATCCATAGCGGTTAATGGATCGACATTGTTACGGCCTTCGGCTTTCAACCGACGGTACAGTGCAGGAGCACGACGACGCAGTTTTAGGCCGCCAGGTAAAATACCTTCCTTCTGATAACCGCGTTCGATACAGGTTTTCATCGTCTGCCAAATATTCCACAGCTTGGCTTTGACTTCATCTTCAGTGGCTAAACTCAGTTCGTTCGCCATCATTAAAGAAGAAATGCTGAGACCTTGGCCTCCGCATAATTCCAGTAAGTGAGCCGCACTCACAAAATCAAAAGGAGCCGATTCAATTTGTGAGGCTGGCGATGCATTACGTTGGCTAATTTCATCTTCATCTAAAATAAAGCCGCCGCCCACTGAGTAGTAAGTGCGATCAAAAATGCATTCCCCTTTACAGTAAGCGTACAAGGTCATGGCGTTAGCATGCGCAGGTAGCGTTTTGCGTCTGTGATAGGTAATGCCTTGCTCACGGGTAAACTTAACTACTTTGCCACAGTGTAGAGTTAAGGTTTCGTCCTTGGAGACGTGTTCTAAAATACCGTCGATACTGTCAGTGTCCACGGTTTCGGGATCTTCGCCCATTAAGCCTAAAATCACTGCTTTGCCCGTGCCGTGGCCTTTGCCTGTTTGGCCGAGGGAGCCAAAGAGTTCGGCTCTTAATTCATCAATCTGGGTCACGAGTCCTGAGTCAGTCAGGTTTTGCATAAAAATTTTGCCCGCTTTCATTGGGCCGACGGTATGTGAACTCGATGGACCTATGCCGATCTTGAACATGTCAAATACGCTAATCATGATAGAAGTCCTGTTGTGTCTTGTTTATTATTTTAGTCTGAGTGCATGGGATTGCTCGCTCTGCAGATTGAAGCACGCTAATCTTGCGCGTGTACTCTGGTCAGTGGCGGCGTTCTTTCATGCGAAATCTGCTTGTGTGATACTCTAACGCCAGTATCCCATAGATTAGTGTGACAATTCACATTAGTTTTTTTTATTCGTAATAGTTCGGATAAGCTGAACTTAATTGGGACTTTTTTACAGGCCATTTTATGGTCAAGAATACAGGCTTCGACAGCGCTACAAGAGTAGGTGGCTCGCTTTTTTTAGCTTTTTTGTGAGCGTGGACTACTTATGGCTTGAGTGGTTATTTTTTGAGTATTAATGAATATTTTTAGGGAGAAGTATGAGCTATTTAATGTTGGATTTACTGTCGTTGGACGTCAGTGAGGCTGAATCTGAGATGCTACGCCATCCACAGGTGGGTGGTTTAATCCTATTTTCCCGCAATTTTTCGAGCCGTGATCAGTTGATCCGTCTGGTACAACAGATACGCCAAATACGCCCAGAAATATTAATCGCCGTCGATCACGAGGGTGGCCGAGTACAACGTTTCCGTGATGGCTTTACCATTATTCCCGCCATGGGCGACATTTTACCCGCAGCAAAGGGCGATATGGTATTGGCCAAGCGTTGGGCCTGTGAGCTTGGTTTCTTGATGGCGATTGAATTACTGGCTTGCGATATCGACTTAAGTTTTGCGCCCGTGTTGGACTTAAACGGCGTGAGCCAAGTCATAGGTAAACGCAGCTTTAGCCCAGAGCCCGCCGAGGTGATTACATTGGCCGAAAGCTTTATTGCTGGCATGGCCGCAGCTGGCATGGGCGCCGTGGGTAAACATTTCCCCGGGCACGGCAGTGTAGTGGCGGATTCGCACTACGAGAAACCCATTGATGATCGCGATGCCGAGGCGATTTTTGCAAAGGATATCCTGCCGTTTAAAGAATTGATCGCAAAAGAAAAGTTATTAGGCGTGATGCCCGCGCACGTGGTTTACCCTAAAGTCGACCCTAACTCTGCGGGCTTCTCTGAATACTGGTTAAAACAAGTGCTGCGTAAAGAACTTGGCTTTAACGGGGTGATTTTCTCTGACGATCTCGGCATGCAAGGTGCTGGGTTTGCGGGCGATTACCGTGCAAGGGCCAGCGCCGCCTTAGCTGCAGGTTGCGACATGATTTTAGTGTGTAATGACAATGCGGGCGTAATGTCGCTACTCGATGGCTTTACTTGGCCTGCAAGCGCGCCACAGTATCCTGCGAGTTTACTTAAACCCAATGCCTCGCAAACGGCAGCGGCGCTCGATAATACGGCCCGTTGGGAAAATGCCAAACAGCTTGCCGAGCAAATTTGTTTGGCCCAACAGGCGAAAGTTTGATGTAGCGCAAGGTGTGAGATCACTCTTTTGCTAGGGTTAGTTAATTCACTGTGATTAAAAATGATTAAAAGGCCTTGATATGATTTTCTATCTTCATGGATTTGATGCGACTAGCCCAGGTAATCACGAAAAAATGCGTCAGTTGCAATTTATTGACCCTGACGTGCGTTTGATCAGTTACAGCACCTTGCACCCTAAGCACGACATGCAACACTTGCTCAAGGAAGTCGCTAAGCAAATGCAGCATAGCGACGATCCCGCGCCGTTAATGGTTGGCGTAGGACTCGGCGCTTATTGGGCCGAACGGATTGGATTTTTGAATGGTCTTAAATCTGTACTGATTAATCCTAATTTGCACCCAGAAAATAATATGCAGGGCAAGATTGACCGCCCAGAAGAATATGCCGATATCGCCAATAAGTGTGTGTCGCAATTTCGCGAAAAGAATACTCACAAGGCCATGTGCATATTTTCTGTGAATGATGAGATGTTCGATAATCAGCAACTCGCCAGTGAATTAAGCGCCTATTATTCGATTGATTGGGATGACGTTCAGCCCCACAAATTCCCCCAACTCGCCGCCCACCTCCCCAAAATAAAAGCCTTTAAGTTGGCTTGATTGATATCGATTGGATAAAAGTACCACTCCTCTTTTTCTATTTAAGAGGGGAGTGGATTTATCTCATCGGCTATTCCGCCTTATGGTTTGGCTTTTAATACTTCATGCCGCGCACATTGCGACTCTGAATATGAGTGTGACTATGGGTATATATTTCAGTAGGGCATATTGAGGGCTCTAGATTATAAAATCGACTGTATTGGTTTTGGACTTAAATGTGTAGGAAAGTAGTCTAGGGTGACTGCGACTTTTGGTTTTGTTTTTAGGGGATTAGCGTTGGCTGGTATCTACGCATATAGGCTTGCCATGGCATTGACTCACCGACACGCAGCCAGTCCGTCCGTGGATGCTCGACCGCCCCGTCCATGGGGCGGACGGTCGTCTCGCCAATCACCATGGCTCACCTTTCGTGCATTCACGTAACCTGTAGATTTAAAAGACATACACAACACACTTTTGGACAAAAGTGCGTTAGATCTATTACTCACAATCGTCTAGTTCACATTACGATAAGTATGGCGAAGGTCAAAAAACGTAGACATTGCTGAGGTCAATTCTAAATAGATGGCTAAATTAACCGTACCACTACACAGATTATTGACCACTTTATGCAGATGACTTGGTAATATCATAGCAACTGTCTAGAACCACGGTGAACAGCTCCTAGACAGCCAGCCCCCGCAGTGCTTTTAGATTCTTTCACGTACGTAATCTCCTAATTCTATGATGTTTCCAAATTCAAGATATTTACCTTTCCCATCTAGAAGCCTATATGACTTAAAATCTCTACGAAAGAACACAACAGCATCTAATGTCTTTAATTGATAAATGAGCCACCAATTCTGCCCTTCCTTTTTTGGGTAGCTCTGACGACATGATTTTAGGTACTCTTTTATAGACAAACCACGAATTTTTCTTCTATCTAAATCTGCCTCCTTCATTACATCCGGAGGATAAACATATGCACTAAGTTTTGCAGCAGAGATACCTAAGAATTCCGCCTGTCTTTCTAATTCACTTGAAGGATTAATTATTTCTTCCAGTTCTGACTGTGTGAGATTGCTATAAATGTTATTTTTACCACATATTCCGCAATGAAATGAAAGATTAATTTCATTGCTGGTCATAAAGTCATCAAAAAAACACGCGTCGACTTCATTATATTTTCCACAATACTTACACTTTAATGATGCTGTTGTTGACATTGTTATCCCTACAAAAAGCTAACGTCTTAGTATTTATGCGCTGCGCTGTTTGCAGGGCATAAATCGCTTGTCGGACTTGGCCGCTGCCACATCCGTGTCAATTGGTATAAATGATGCTATAGGAATTTGCTTTTTTGCGGTAGCGGTTTTTATACCGTTTTAAGGGTAATTAGTTGATATCTATGGCTGGATGTTACCCTATGAACCAGACTAGGAAAGTCTGATTCACTAGCTAATTTTTGGACAAAAGCGTGTTAGGCCATCAGTTGTAACGGGTGAATTTAGGATAAAAATTCCTGTGGATTAGCGCCTAACTATGGTGCTGATAAAACTTGCTAAAATAGTGTGACGAAGCGGAACCAAGCTAAGTTTAGCCGTTTTAACACAAGTTGCTTGTTATGCGTACTGCTCGGTTATTCCATACAAACCAACAAATCTAATTTTTAAAACGTCATTGTGCTTTAACACTACTTCCAGTTCGTTTCTATCGTACATTACTGGATTTGCTTGTATTGAACCATTCCATGATTTCATAAGTAATATTGCTGATGTTTCAGTGTCAATACCCCACCAATTTTCAACTAATTCATTCAAAAAATTAACTAGAGATTTTAAAGCAATTAATGCGTCCTCAGCGGTATAATCTAATGGATTTACTGCCATTTTTGTAACGTTACACTTTTCTATAGCATCTGAATGTTCAGCTTTATGATAATAAGCTATTTTTGCGTCACCCTCAGATGTAACGATGCTTTGCTCTATGACCTTAACTTTTGGATGTACTAAATTATTTCTTTGGTCTATTAGCTTTTTTATTATTTGAACTTCTTTATTTCCGCGAGGTAACGAAGAGTCTTTATGCCATTGAAGAATGAAATCAAATTTATCTAAAGTAGGAAACCTATCGATTTGGGTGCTGATCTTTGAACTTGTATCTAAAGTTTTAAGAAAAGAGTTTGCCGCCGCTTCTAAAGCGTAATTTACAGATAGAATTGAGGACGTTGATAAAGCTCTGCTTACGTGATTGTTATGTTCATTAAAAGCTAAGTCATAGAGCAACACTGCATCTGAAAATAGAGAGAAAAAGCTATTATCAGTTATTTCTACAGAACGCTTCATACAACTCCTTTTATGCATCTTTTTCAAAAATAGTCGACACTTTTAAAAATACTAAAATTTGTCAATTCCTCTGGCACTGACAAAGATTTCTCTGGTGTTTCTGTCAAGTTTTCTGGCTTGAGCATTCTAAAGTCCGCCTAGCAGCTTAATTTCTCGCTCGTAAACATCTTTCCCTTTTGCAATAGTAAGAGAATCTGAATAGTCAATATTATTTGACTGTTCTGTTCGCTGAGTCATTTGCTCTGGAGAGTAGTCATCCATTTTGTATCGTTCTTTATGCTCAGCGAAAAGAGTTGCGTTATGGTATATAACCCCAAGAGTCTTTATTGCCGATTGAATATCCCCGAGGTTAATAGATGAGAATGGTCGACACAAACGCATAGCATTAATCATATGCTCTTGCTCTTCAAGATTAAATGATAATGCTTTCAGCCCATTTCTTTGCTCAAACGTTAGTTGGGAAAAGCATACAATACTCATATCACGTAGATAAAAACCATGTACTGGGCTAGGCAACTGAATACATTTTGTATAGTCTGAACATTCATATTTGGTGGTGCAATAGATCAAGCAATAAGCGTCATACAACGTATCCATAACTATTTTTGAATTTTTAGCAATATCCGCCATTTCGATATAAAGGACATTTTTATGAGATTTAATCTCATCAGTTCGAATGTAACGCGCAGAATAAAAACCAACCAAACCAGCTAAAAAGGCACCAACCACTGCACCAACCACTGCAACCAATGTATTCACCCAAATTTCCATTATTACACGTCCCTAATGTATAACCTTATTTCACAACAAAATATTTACCCAATGGCTTTCCTTGGATAATTCCTACTTTGCTCCTTTACTAAAATTAGGTCAACTTTCAGATGATCGCTCAGGGCTATGATCGCAATGCTAAAACGCAATGGGGTAATAGCTTTTTAGCTAAACGAACTGCGAAAGTGATAGTTAAGATTGGCATTGTTGTACCAATGACCGTTGGCGGCATGGATGCCGTCGTCGAGCCCACAGGGATACTTCTTATTAAATAAAACATCGGCGAGTCACTGGGAAACAATGACAATTAATGCTGCACAGCTAGCTTTTTGCATCAGTTATTGATGCCGGAATTCGTCATTAAAAACTTGCCTGAGATTGGTTTACTGTACCTGTGACTATCTAAAAATGATGCTTTAGTCGCGCACTCAGGTGTTGTGCTGAACTGGCATAAATAGCAAAGCATTTTATTTACTGGGTATGAAAGGGCATAATGCGGCGCTTACTATTTGTTTGAGATACAAGGAATAACCATGAAGTACTTGGTTAGCGTAGTTGCATGCTGTTTATTATCGGCCTGTTCTTTTGGGGATGCTGATGTTGAGTTTACACCTGAAAAAGGGGAAGAGCGCTCGTATCAGCTGTATAGCACCACTAACATCACTGTAGACAATGGTCAGCGTACCGAAACGGTTAACGCCACGTCACATCAATTGCTGCGTTATAAGGTTCTCGAAACAGGCAAAAACAGTCGGTTTCAAGTGCACGTCGATTATATGAACATGCGCGATGGCCAAGGGAGCGGTGTCAGTAGTGGCCAGCGGGCCGATCGTAATCCAGAAATGCACGCTATTTTCTCGCAGGGGTTTGAATTTTCTTTAAATCTAGACGATGGGAGCGTTAAAGAATTCAGTGCACTGAACAAACCTGTATGGCTGGCGCTGTTGGCTGAACGCGGCGCAGAGCTTGAGCAGGAACTGAAAAAGCTCTTTAGCTCATCTGCCTTCCTTAGCACCATACCCGCCAAATCGGGGGCGGTCGTCGCGCTTCCTGCCTATCAAGGCCACGCCAATGCCAAGCTTACTGTATTGCAAGTCACTGATACGCATGTGTTAGTTAAAGTTGAAAGTGACGGCGAGCAAGCCAAAATATACGGTCAGCTGATGTTAGAACGTGAGCGGGGTTGGTTAGCGCAGTTAGCCTTAGTGGCAGAAGCGCCGTTTGAGCGCTACGGCTATAAGGGCACAGTGCGCAGCAACGTTATTATGTTGCCGCAGGAGCGCCAGTTGGGCGATCTGACGCAGTATTTAGGTTTTTATGATTTCCCAGTATTTGAGTATCAAAAACAACCTGACGTTGTGTTGGATAACGTCAATAAGACCTTAACCCAAGATGCTGTATTTGCCTATGATGCGGGCTACTTTTACCAGCAAGATGATTTATTAAAGCTGACTTATCAGTATGACTTTTCAGGTTTTAAACCCGAAGGCGGGTTTAACTTAACCGATATCACAGCACACAGTGCGGATGGCACAGTACTGCCGCTGCAATTGAGCAAGGTAGGCAGTTACAGTTATCCAGAACAGGATGGTTTCCATCAGTCTGAGCAGCAGAATTTGCTTATCGGTTGGAATGCGCCGAATGACCTCTTAGCTCAGGTTGCTGAGTTTCGCGCGACGGCCCATTACCGCGGCGCGAAATTAGTCAAACTTAACCTGACCCCCGATCCCAGCAAAACTGTGGCCTTGCAGTATGAAGATATACAGCTGGAACTCTCGCCAATCCAAGATAAACCATTCAGTTATTTGCTGAAATCGCGAGGCAGCACTGACAAATCTTGGTTATACCGGCGCTTTGACGGTGCCGAAGGCGCTATGGTGAAATATCTTTCACCGCCGCCCACTGGGCCGGATTGGTTAACCCCGGCAGAGCAAAATATGCTGGCGTTGGCCTCAGCGGCACAATATGAATCGATCACACAGTTTACCTTTCCCGCAGCGCCGCCCACGCTGACACTCTATGTGAATACTGTGGTTGACAGTGGTGAACTGACAAAGAAGATTCGTTTTATTCCGACTCAAGATTACGCGCAAAATGTCGCCTATCCGCCGGTGCAGCAACAACTGCTTTATAGTGATGATATGTATGCGTCCTATGTTAATCAGCCGCAAGTTACTGCACCTGAAGACCCCGCCTTACTTGAGCCGCAAGTCGTGGCCAAATACGGCGTCAGTTTGCTGTTAACTTCCGAGCAGGCAGCGGTGTGCACGCTCAGTGTTGTCGATGCACCTAAGGTCAACGGGCACACACTGCAATGGACAAACACAAGCACTAACAACAAGGGTTTTGGTGGAGGGCTGGATAAGTTTGTGCTGTACCAATTGACTAGCGCCGATGGGATCCGCCGCAATTTTTACGACATCAATGTCAGCAGCACTTTGACCTGTACCGGTACGCCCAAATGGCAAGCGCTAGCGTATCAACCCGAGCAAAGCTGGTTGATTGATATCACTCAGTTGCCGAATGTTGATACCCATCAAACCGTGGCCGACTTTATGCGGCGCTATCGTTTTTTAAATGCGCAAAATTTACAGCTAGCTCCTGCTATTCAAGGTGACAGCAGTGATTTTTATCAGCGTCCGTTGCAGCAAGTATTACGTGAGGAACGCTGGTTTGTACTGGCGGGGCGCGCAGCACAGATAGAGCAGCTGACGATAAGCGGAGAACCGGTCAATAAACAGTGGGTTAATACATTCCCTGCGTTACCTTAAGGAGCAGAATATGAGAGTCTTATTACTATTATCTGCGCTACTTATGTCGTTTAATCTGTCGGCTGAGCGAATTTTACTCGACGAACTATGGCGGCTTAGCGATGTGCCTGGTGAAGCCATTTATTATCAGGAGCAAGCGCCGACAGAGCAAAATGGTGAGTGGCCGCTACAACTCTTTTATCTGGAGACGGATAAACCCGTTTTTAAGGGCAGCGTCAACAGTTCCAATTTAGCCGAGAGTTTTATCGTTGGTGATTTCGAGTTTTTCTACCCCGATGGTCAACTGTCTCGCAAGGGCAGTAGCGATGCACAAGGGCGTTATCAAGGCACGCATCTGCATTATTGGGAAGACGGAGCGCTCTCGGGAGAGTACCACTACCAGCATGGCCAGTTGAATGGAGATCAGAAAAGTTACCATACTAATGGCCAATTAAGGGAGCTTCAGCATCGTGTGAATGGGGCTGAATTAGGATTATCGCAAAGTTATTTTAACAATGGCCAGTTGCAAACACGCGTAACCTACGGCGCTAACGGTATGGAAGGGCTATATGAAAGCTTTCATAACAATGGTCAGCCGGAGCAAACCGTTAATATGGTGGCGGGAAAAAGAGAAGGCGAGCGACTGTATTGGACAAAAGAAGGCTGGTTATACACTAAAGAGTTTTATCTTAAGGGGAAAATACACGGCGAAGTGTTGATTTACCGAGCTGCCGATGTGCTGCAAGAGATTAAACACTATGAGCATGATAAGCAGGTGGGAAACCAGCAGCGTTTTGATGAACAAGGGCGGTTAGCAGAGCTGCAAAAGTATGATAAGGATGGTCGTGAAATTCAACATATTACCTATGATAATGCCGGTAACGTTGCGACCCAAACCGACACGCAATACCTCGCTAAAGGTCAGACTAGCACTGAACAGCGCTTCGATTCTGCGGGTAAGTTAACTTATCAATATCAGCAAGATACTGCAAAAGACTGGAGCTTACGTCAGCGTTTTGATGCAGCAGGTGAGCTGATTGAACGTGATGAACAACTCAAGGGACGATACGATGGCTTGTATATCGGTGCAGGCTGGAATGGTTATATCAGGCGGATAAACTACCGCAAAGGTCAAATGCACGGTGCATATCGAGAAGACAAGGCCGAGGACGGCGGTTTTGTCATCGGCCAATATCACTTAGGGTTAAAGTCCGGCAAGTGGGTCACAAAAAACGCGGATACGACGCGCAATGAGCAGTTTAACCAACAAGGTGAGCTGAGTGGTGAACAAACAGAAATCGCAGCCGATGGCACGATAATGCGCCGAGAGTTTTATAAAAACGCTAAGTTACATGGCGCGTATTTACTGCGTGGCTTTGATAAACAACTGCAAGCTCAAGGTCAATATGTTAACGGTCAGCGCGAAGGCCAATGGACGCTGCAAGATGAAAGCAGCTACAGCATGGTTAAGCTCTGGCATGGCAACTATAAAGCAGGACACGAAGTGGGTCACTGGCAAGCCTTTTCCGCCAATGGCCATTTATTAGGGCTGGCCCAGTATGATGATAAAGGTCAATTGCAAGGCAAAGGCTATAGTTTTAACGAAGATGGCAGCCTGCTGCAAAGTGATGAGTATCTTGATAATCAACTGCACGGCAGGTCGGTGTACTACTTTAATGGTGAACCCTCATCCGAGTATCGCTATCAAAATGGTCTGATGATCAGCGAGTAGCACTTCATTACCTAACCACACCATCAAGCAAAAACCGGCTAATTAGGCCGGTTTTTTGCTTTTTTGCATCTAGTTTGCTTGCCTTGCTTTATCGTCAGGCATACGCGCCGCTTGTCATTAGAGGGCTCACTTCTCAACCCCTCGTTTCGTGTTTACTAACTTGCCAGAACAAACACAATCTCAGCGTTAAACGTCAACACGCCTTTATACTTCTTTGGCTATCACAGGGGGTGTTTTTAAACATGAACAATGCAGATGGGTGTACGAGCTGATTTTCAGCTAAAAGCATTATATTCAATCGGGATGGATAGTTTTACTTTTCAAACTCTTGAAAATAATTATTTATTGTGTAAAGTAGCGACCCTTGCTATTTTGTAACAAAATGATACAGAGTTGCTGTTTTATTTGTCCATTTATTGGATATCCCTTTGCGTATGTCGCCCGACACAGCTAGCAGCAGTCTTGTTAGCTGTTTTTTTTGCCTAAATTTAAATATTGTTTGTTTTTTGCTCTACAAATCCATAGGTTAACACTTAGCCTTTGGATAATTGCGGCTATGCTTATTTCTATAACAAGGTTCCGTGAAAAAGGAGCGTGAGATGAAGCGAGTATTAATTAATTTGACGGGAAAAGTGCAAGGTGTTGGTTGCCGTCATGCGACCTTGACTAAGGCCAGAGCCCTTGGTGTGACAGGATATGTAACCAATTGCCGCGATGGCAGTGTTGAAGTACTCGCCCAAGGCAGTGACATTGCTGTTAATGCTTTAATTGCTTGGTGCGAAGTAGGTGTGCCTTGCACTGAGGGATTAACCGTAACGGTAGGAGAAGACGAGGCTGATGATATCTACCTCGATTTCTCCATCGTTCAGTCTTAATTTAAACGTACCGTGTTAACTTAAGAATTGTGCGGGTTGTGTGTTTATTCAGTATTGGCCAACAGTCTGTATTGATTCGGTATTCTGATTATTTTGCATTGCACTGGGTTGCGCCATCTTGCGGATTTGGATCACCATGCCTATTTCGGGATGATCTAAATAATGGATTTCTTCACTCTTCACGCGGCGGTTTTGCTCCAAAGGCACAGACATTAAAAATGGTGTCATGACTTTGGGCGCCGTGAGTGTTGCGCTGGTATCGGCCGCATCACTGGGTACGGCTGGCATTAATTTTCTGCCTTCTTTGCGTAAGTGCAATGCGGTTTCAATATACAAATAGTGGCTTAAATAGATATTCAGCGTGCCATCTAATTCCCATACCGGTGATACAGCAGGTGCAAGCATTGGCGTGCCATCGGCATTAGTCATAGGCTCTGCTTGAGCTTGCTTAATGATTTTTCTGCCATCGAAGTGATAAGTACCTGAGAAATCTTTACCCGCAAATAAGCGTATGGGTACTGAGCCACTCTTACCACGCATAGGTTGTTGCCAAGCCATGTGCAGTAAACTGCGCGTACCACGTTCGCGGGAAATACTATTGATAATGCTCGCGAACTGACTTTGGCTGCGGGTTAACAATACTGGGTTGCCATTGGCTGTAGGATAACTGATCTGTGCGCTGCTGATTTCTGATGGGATCACCGGCGGGTAACGATATTCCACACTCGCAGGCGCGGCAGGCATAGGTTCTGACGTCGAGGTACCGTTTAAGGTTTCAGCGCAGTGGCTATTTGCATCGGCATCAAAGACCAGTGTGCAAGGCGCAGATGCGCTGGGTATCGGCGTGATTGCTTGCGCGATAGCGGGGGAGATTAAGTCTATTGCGTTATCGGTTTTCGTCTTGTTCGGCGCATCAGGCCATTGTTCACTTGACTGACTTTGGCGTTCAAACACATAGACTTCAACCTCGAACCAAGCTTCTGCTTGGACGACCTGACTGTGTGATAGTGCAATGAGTGTAGCGATAGAGACCGCGAGTTTACGTAACACTATTTATCTCCAAGACGATGTTGCGATAATTGTTCTAGCAAGAGTTTCACTAAAGCGAGCCTGTCTTTACTGGTTTCGGCTGCAAGGCTGAACTTTAACTTATTCGGTCCTTCCATTCGATAGATTTGTGGCTGGCTTTGGAGTAATCCAATAATAAACACAGGATCTATGACATGATCATCACTAAATTCGATGCTGCCACCTTTACTGTGCACTTCTATTTTAGTCGCACCTAAGCGAGTCGCCTCATGTTTATAGAGGGTCATTTCCATTAAGTTACGCGTCGGTTCAGGTAATAAGCCAAAACGGTCGATCAATTCGACTTTTAACTCATCCAGCGCCGCCTGTGTTTCGCAACCTGCGATGCGTTTATAGAGCGACAGACGAATATTTACGTCGCTCACATAGGCTTCAGGCAGAAGGGCTGGGATACGCAGTTCAATTTCGCATTGCTGATTGAGCATTTGCGCCAGTGACGGTTCTTTGCCTTGTTTTAAGGCTTTGACTGCCGCTTCGAGCATTTCCATGTACAAGCTAAAACCAATTTTCGAAATATGGCCACTCTGTTCATCGCCCAAGAGTTCACCTGCGCCGCGGATCTCTAAATCTTGGGTTGCCAGCATAAAGCCCGCACCGAGATCTTCAAGAGCATCAATGGCTTCTAAACGTTTGCGCGCATCTGGGGTCATACGTTTGGGATGCGGCGTCATCAAATAAGCGTAGGCCTGATGATGCGAGCGCCCGACGCGGCCACGCAATTGGTGTAACTGTGCCAGACCAAAGGTATCGGCACGCTCAATAATAATGGTGTTAGCACTCGGAACGTCGATACCGGTTTCGATAATAGTGGTACAGACTAACACGTTGAATCTTTGATGGTAAAAGTCTGACATTACCCGTTCTAGATCGCGCTCACGCATTTGACCGTGGGCAACGACGACTCGCGCTTCAGGCAATAAATCGATAATGCCTTGGGCACATTTCTCAATACTTTCAACATTATTGTGCAGGTAATACACTTGGCCGCCACGGAGAATTTCCCGCAAAATGGCTTCGCGCACAGTCGCGGGATCCGATTCCCGTACAAAGGTTTTCACCGCTAAACGTTTGGCGGGCGGGGTGGCGATAATCGATAAATCGCGCATGCCCGACATGGCCATGTTTAAGGTGCGCGGAATGGGCGTTGCGGTCAGGGTTAAGATATCCACGTTGGCGCGCAGCGCTTTGATTTTCTCTTTTTGACGTACTCCGAATCTGTGTTCTTCGTCGATAATCAACAGGCCTAAGTTTTCAAACTTAGCCTCAGATTGCAGTAACTTGTGGGTACCGATCACGATATCGACTTTGCCTTCTTCCAATTGCTGCAGCACTTGAGTCTGCTCTTTGGCGGTACGAAAGCGTGACATCACTTCAGTGACCACGGGCCAGTCGGCAAATCTGTCTTTAAAGTTTTCATAGTGTTGCTGGGCAAGCAGTGTGGTCGGAACTAGCACGACCACTTGTTTGCCAGCGTTGACGGCCACAAAGGCGGCGCGCATGGCAACTTCGGTTTTACCAAAGCCCACATCGCCACAGACTAATCTGTCCATTGCGGTCGGCGATTGCATATCGGCTAACACGGCGATGATGGCGCTTTCTTGATCGACGGTTTCTTCGAAGGGGAAGCCACGGGCGAATTGAGCGTATTCTTCTTCGTCAATTGCGCAGCTTTCGCCGGGACGCGCTTGGCGACGGGCATAGACATCGAGCAGCTCGGCCGCGACGTCGCGGATTTTTTCAATCGCCTTTTTCTTGGCTTTAGCCCACGTCTCGTTGCCGAGTTTATTTAAGTGGGCGTCTTCATCGGCGCCAACACTGTAACGGCTGATGAGATGCAATGAAGACACTGGCACATACAGTTTGTCACCGCCAGCGTATTCTAATTGCAAGTATTCGGCGACCAGTCCACCCGTATCTAGGGTGACTAAGCCCCGATAAAGTGCAACGCCGTGCTCTAAATGCACTATGGGCTGGCCAACTTTGAGTTCGGCCAAGTTTTTAATCAGGGCATCATTACTGATCTGACGCTGTTTTTCACGCCGACGTTGCTGGGAAATACGATGGCCGAAGAGTTCAGTTTCACAAATGATACTGATACTTTCTTTGGCGCTGATCTGCAGCAAACAACCGCGTGACAGCGGCGACACGATAAGACCTAACTTGGCATCACTTTGAATAAATTCATCAAAATGGTTAAACAGTGCAGGTTTTAACTGAATTTTAGCGAGCAATTCAAGCAGCGCTTCGCGGCGACCCTCGGACTCAGCGCTAAACAACATGCGTTTGGCGCTGCTGGCATAATCTTGCAGCGCTAGCAGCGGTTGCTTTAATTTATGATTGGCGCTGATGTCGGGCAGGGTGCTGGCGGCAATAACAACCGCTTTCGTTGTTTCAATGCCATCTGTTGGCACTTGCATTTGATAACGTGGCAGCGGTTTAAAGGCGGCAAATAACTCTTCTATGAGTAAATACAGCTCTTTAGGCGCCAGTAATGGCCGCAGCGGATCGACGCGTCTGTCTTGATAGCGATGTTCGACTTCTTGCAGATGGGCGCGCGCCGACTTTTCGATATCGCCTAAGGTGACGAGTTGAGTGTCCTTGGGCAAGTAATCGAATAGGGTGGCGGTGTCATCAAAAAACAGCGGCAGGTAGTTTTCGATCCCCGCCGGCATCAAGTTACGGCTCACTAGCTGATAAACCGATTCCGGCTCTTTGACTATGACCTCGAAACGGCGGCGGTATCTTTGCCTAAAACCTTCGATGGCCGAACTGTCGGTTGGGAATTCCTTCGCGGGCAATAGGCGAATCGAGTCGACAGGTTGCAATGAGCGTTGGGTTTCTGGATCAAAATGGCGAATGGTTTCCACTTCTTCATCGAATAGCTCGATGCGCAGTGGCATATTCATCCCCGTTGGGAAGATATCCAGAATCGAACCGCGAATGGCAAACTCGCCATGTTCATACACTTGCTCCACCGAATGGTAGCCAGTGTCGGTTAAATGCTGGCGTACATCGTGTAACTTGTAGCTATCCCCCTTTTTGAGCACAAACACGTTGGCGCTTAAATAGGCCTTAGGTGGCAGGCGTATCATCAAGGTGGTGACGGGCACGATAACGATATTTTGCTCAATCTGAGACAGCTGCGATAGCGTTTCGAGTCGCTGGGAAATTAAATCCTGATGGGGCGAAAAACTGTCGTAGGGCAAGGTTTCGCGGTCAGGGAATAATCTGACCTTAATGCCTGTTTTACTGAGCAAATAACTCAGCTCTAACTCTAAGCTTAAGGCACTTGGCGTGTCACTGGTGACGACTAAGGTCGTTCCCTTATGTTGACGCGCTAAATTGGCGAGTGTAACGGCTTGGCAAACGCCGCCCACGGTGGACAGAGTCTGAATTTGAGTGCCATTTTTGACGGCTGGCGGCGTTAGGGCTGATATGTGAGTCATTGGCGTGCGATAAACTGATTCATTCACAAAGAGTTGCAGACATTGTAGAGACTTGATGGCGTAGGTGCCAGAGAAAAGTCAGCGGCTATTGACGCTCGTCTCTGGCGAGTTTGCGTAACTTGAGTTGTTTCTGTTGCACATTGAGGCTAGCTTTGACTAATTGCTCCACGTCAGATTCAAGAATTTGACTGAATTCAAAGTCGGTTTGCCATTGTAGATGTTCAGGTTGAGTATGTTGTTCTGTTCTGTCATTACGACTCATATCGCCTTCGGCTTGTGCTATTTTTTGTGCTTGAGTGGCGATGACTTTGCCAAAACAGAGAATGGCAACTAATTCGTCGTGAATAAACAGAGTAATTTTATAGTGGGAGCCAATGTCTAAGGCTGTTGGGGTGAGTAATCTCAGGCCACTACCACCAAATTGGTTACCAAAGCATTTTTCGCCCTCTTGAGTTTCTTTTTCTAATACATGTTGCAGCACTAGATCTACTTTGCGGGATTGCAGCTTTAAAAAATCCACGACAACTTTTGCCTCGTTATCTAAATGGCGCAGCTGTAGCAAGCAGTTAGCTTCGAGTGTTTTGACTTCGCTGAGCAGTTGAATGCCTAATGATTGCATTGATCTCAGTGCCATTTCTGAGGGTAATGGCTGGGAACTCGGCCATTGGCTTAGGTAGGCGGTAAAGTGGTGAGGCACACTAAAATACGGATTGGTGTCAGTGAACAAGGCTTGCCTCTTTATTTATAGGACCAATACCCCTATTATCGTGCCCATCTTCATGATTTAGCAAGTTCAGCACACAGGACGCAACCCTCTTTCAATGAATCCAGGATTCCCTTTCTATATTGGTTACCGTTATTGGCGGGCCAAAAAAGCGAACGCGTTCGCGTCGTTCATTACCTTATTTGCCGTGTCGGGCATTTTTTTAGGCGTTGCAGCCCTGATCGTTGTCAGCTCAGTGATGAATGGCCTTGAAGGCCAACTTAAGCAACGTATCTTAGGTGCAGTACCGCAATTAACTATTTATAGCGAAGCGCCGTTAGTCGATTGGACAAAGCAGGCGAGTGCGCTTAAAGCCTTACCGGGTGTGTTAGGCGTTACACCGAGCGTGTCGACGCAGGCCATGGTGCAATCTGCGTCGAATATTCGCGCTGTGCAGGTTTATGGGGTATTTCCCGAATTAGCGCAAAAGTTATCCTCCGTTGCGCAGCACACTTACTCAGGTGCATTTGAGCAGTTGGCGAGTGGCGACTTCAAGGTGATTTTAGGATCTGAGCTCGCACGGCAACTCAAAGTCGCTCCCGGTGATACGGTACGATTATTGAGTGGCGATGGTGTGGTGTACTCCCCATTAGGCCCAGTTCCGAGTCAACGTAAGTTCTTGGTATCTGGCATTTTTGAAATGGGCTCTCAGGTTGATGCTGGCGTTGCATATATCCATTATCAAGATGCAAAGCGTCTAATGCGTCAACCGAGTGAGGCTATTGATCAGCTTAGACTCTATTTAACTGATCCCTTTAGCGCGCCCGCTTTAGCGTCTAAAGTGCAGGATGTTCTCGCTAAACAAGATATTAAGGTAACAACCAGCGATTGGCGCGATACCTATGGTCACTTGTTTGGTGCGGTAAAAATGGAAAAGAACATGATGTCACTGATGCTGAGCCTGATTGTGGCCGTGGCCGCATTCAATATTGTTTCGGCGCTAGTGATGATGGTGGTCGATAAAACCACGGATGTGGCAGTGCTAAAAACCCAAGGCGTAACCACGCCTGCCGTGATGGGCATTTTTGTGGTGCAGGGTTCGCTCAATGCAGTACTTGGTTTAGTGCTTGGGCTCGCGGTAGGTATACTTATCACTTTAAATCTTAATGGTATTATGACGACCTTAGGCATTTCGATTTTAGGTGCAGGACAGAGTTTGCCAGTAAAACTGGAGTTGATGCAGTTGTCAGTGATCGTGATAGGCACACTATTGGTCACCTTGTTGGCGACCTTATATCCCGCGCTGCGTGCGGCCAGTGTGCAACCCGCAACTGCGCTGAGATACGAGTAAACCCGTGAGCTTTTATGAATAGTCGTCCCCCATGGGCATTCATCCGTGAGTGATAGTTTGCCAAGATGAAAATAATTTAATGCATTGATTTAATGAAATAAATTGATGCCAAAGCATGTTTAAGAGAGAACTTCAATGCAAGACGTGTTACTGCAAGTGCAGAGTGTCAGTAAGAGTTACCATGATGGCGCCGTGACCACGCAAGTGTTGTCTAATGTCGATTTGCAGGTGTTTAAGGGCGAGCAGTTGGCGATTGTCGGCAGCTCAGGCTCAGGTAAGAGCACACTGCTGCATATTATGGGAACTTTGGATGAGCCAACCGCGGGCAAAGTCTTGTTGCTAGGCGAAGATTTATACCAAGTGTCTAGTGCGCGTCAAGCGCAGATCCGCAATCAAGATCTCGGCTTTATCTATCAATTCCATCATTTATTGCCTGAATTCACTGCGCTAGAAAATGTCGCTATGCCGGCATTTATTCAAGGTAAAGACCGTAAACAAGCGCTCGCCGATGCCAAAGTCTTATTGGAGCGGGTAGGGCTAGGCCATCGCATGACCCACATTCCCGCCGAACTATCGGGCGGCGAGCGTCAGCGTGTCGCTATCGCAAGGGCGTTGATTAATAAACCTAAGTTAGTGCTGGCCGATGAACCTACGGGTAATTTAGATGCTAACAGTGGCGATGCGGTTTATGAGTTGATCCGCGAGCTGGCCGATCAGTTAGGCACGGCGTTTGTGGTGGTGACCCATGATCATAAATTGGCTGCCCGTATGGACCGCCAACTGATGATGAAAAACGGTTACTTGCAATTAGCGGCGGAAACCCAAGTATGAAAGGACCGTTAGCCCTATCCATTGGTTGGCGTTTTTATCGCGCCCGCCAATCCAACAGTTTTATTAGTTTTATTTCCTTTGCATCGACTGCCGGTATCGCTTTAGGTGTGGCGGTATTGATCATAGTTCTGTCTGCAATGAATGGTTTTGAGCGCGAGCTAGAGCAAAGATTACTGGGTGTAGTGCCGCAGGCGGACATTGTCGGGGTGGACGAACCTATCGTCAATTGGCAGAGTGTTGCGCAAGGTGCGCTACAAATTGAAGGTATTCGTGGTGCTGCCCCCTTTATTCGCATGCAAGGTTTAGTGCAGAAGCCTGGTGGTTTTCAAGGCTTAGCCGTGGTGGGTATTGATCCGAAAGAAGAAACGAAGGTTTCAACTTTGTCACAGTTTATGAGTGATGCAAGCTGGCAGAGTCTGAGCCAAGATGAGAATCATATCGTCCTTGGCGAGAGTTTATTGACTAAGTTGGGGCTTGAGGTGGGTGATACGCTGGCCTTATATGTGCAGGATATCGATCCCGACGCGGCAGGCAGTTTACGTGCGGCGAAGAGCCATCGTTTTGTGGTGTCAGGCACCTATCATCTGGGCGGCGAGCTTGAACTGACAACCGCTTATATTCCATTGCAATACGCGGCGCAGATCTTGAACATGAATAACGGTGTAACGGGTGTGCGTATTAGCGTCGATAAAGTGTTTGATGCACCAGTAAAAGTGCGCGAACTCGGTTATGCGCAAAAGCAGTCTGTGTATATCAGTGACTGGACTCGTACTCAAGGGCATTTATATCAAGATATTCAGTTAGTTCGCACTGTGATGTATTTAGTTTTAGTGCTCGTGATTGGTGTGGCCTGCTTTAACATTGTCTCCACCTTAGTCATGGCGGTGCGGGATAAAGCGTCCGAAATTGCGATTTTGATGACCATGGGCCTGAGTCGTTTGGCTGTGATGGGGATTTTCATGGTGCAGGGCGCGTTAAATGGTCTGCTTGGCTGTGGTCTTGGCGGCATTATTGGCATTAGTGTGGCGCTGAATTTAAGTGCGATTGCGAGCTCAGTTGAGCAATTACTCGGTATTCAACTGCTCTCGGCCGATGTTTACTTTGTCGATTTTTTACCGTCTGAATTGCATGTTTCGGATGCGGTACTGGTGATTGTGATGGCGTTTGTGATGAGTTTAATCGCGACTTTGTATCCCGCTTGGAAGGCGAGCCAAATTGCACCAGCACAAGCGTTAGCGGGTAGATAACTGGATAAGTGGCTGTTCGTCATGTTAGCCGATGTGGGCTGAAATCAGTGCAGATGTTTTCAGGACACTCCTTTCTTCCCAATGACTATTGCTTAATTACTATACTATTTCTAAATACGAAATTGTGGCGACTGAGGACTTGATGACTCGAGTACTTAAGGCTTTAGAATGAAAACCACATAAACAAAAAGGCCAGTGGGCGCTCTTAAAGAGATTACCACTGGCCTTTTTTGTATCTGTTTTATGCGTTTATTTAAAGCTAAGTGTTAATCTTGATTAACGCTTTAAGCCTTCGTTCAATAATGGACGCATGATCTTCACTAATTCTGTGGTCACCTTAGGTGAGCCAGCAACGATGTTGCCCGAAACCAAATAGTTATGGTTGCCAGTAAAATCAGTCACTGTACCGCCTGCTTCGCGGCAAATCAGATCGCCAGCAGCGATGTCCCATGGCTTTAAGCCGATTTCAAAGAAACCGTCCAAACGACCCGCGGCAACATAGGCTAAATCTAATGCGGCAGAACCTGCGCGACGTAAGTCAGCACATTGGCCGAAGACTTCGCCGAAAATAGCCATGTAAGTTTCAGTGTGTTGACGCGCCTTGAATGGGAAGCCAGTACCAATCATGGTAGGAGCTAATTCATTCACGTTGGTAACACGCAGACGGAAATCATTGAGTTTTGCGCCTTTACCACGGACGGCGGTAAAGAGTTCTTCACGGACAGGATCGTAAACAACGGCAACTTCAGTCTTGCCTTTGTATTGCAGAGCGATAGAAACCGCGAAGTGGGGAATGCCTCTAACAAAGTTGTTAGTGCCATCCAGAGGGTCGACTATCCAAACATAGTCTTTATTCTCACCGCGGTTTTCGCCTTTCTCTTCACCCACGATAGTGTGATCAGGGTAAGATTTACGAATTTGGTAAGTAATTGTCGCTTCTGCTTCCTTGTCTACACTGGTAACAAAATCGTTGATACCTTTTGAACTGACTTCGATACGGTCAAGTTCAGTATAGGCGCGCATAATAGTTTGGCCGGCCGCGCGGGCAGCGCGTACAGCAATCGTCAGCATCGGATGCATTGCAATCCCCTGGATGTTAAAGAACGTTAAAATAGCGGGCGGTATTATACTCGATTTGATAGTTATATCAAATACCGATTTTCATATAAGCATTCGGCAATGGCTGTGATAATATTCGTCCCCAACGTTTTATGAATTAAATTAAGTTGTTTCATGCTAAGTAATATTCGAGTGGTTTTAGTGGGGACTTCGCACCCCGGCAATATTGGTTCTACTGCCAGAGCGATGAAGACTATGGGTCTGTCTACTCTGTATCTTGCAGAGCCCCGGGTTGAGCCCGACGGTCATTCCATAGCATTAGCCGCGGGTGCATCGGATATTCTGAAACATCTTGTGAAAGTGGATTCACTTGCTGAAGCGATTGCCGATTGCAGTCTAGTGATTGCAACCAGCGCGCGCAGTCGCACCTTAGATTGGCCCATGTTAGAGCCAAGACAAGCTGGGGTGAAATTAGCGACCGAGGCACTTAAAGGCCCTGTTGCGATTGTGTTTGGCCGTGAAAACCATGGTTTAAGCAATGAAGAGCTGCAACAGTGCACTTATCATGTGGCTATCCCTGCAAATCCAGAGTACAGCTCGCTTAATCTGGCGCAAGCCGTACAAATCATTTGTTATGAAACCCGCGTTGCCCATCTCGCGCAAAAAGACGTTGCCGAAGACGAGCTGACTGAGTATCCCTTGGCTGCCGATCAGGAACGTTTTTTCGCACACCTTGAAACGACACTGTTATCAACTGGATTTATCATCAAGAACCATCCTGGACAAGTGATGATGAAACTTCGCCGCTTGTTTAGTCGAGCACGGATTGAGAGTCAGGAAATGAATATCCTCAGGGGTATTTTGACGTCAATTGAGAAAGTGGCGGGTTCTAAAGAAAAATAGCCAAACCTTAATAATTAACACTAATCGCGAAGGATAAACAATGGGCGTGATAGCTAGGCTAAAAGAAGATATTGAATCTATATATCACCGTGATCCTGCGGCGCGTAGCGCGTTTGAGATCTTGGTTAACTATCCAGGCATGCATGCCATTTGGTTGCATCGGATAAGCCATAAGCTATGGAAGCGCGATTGGCGCTTAACGGCACGTTGTTTATCGACGTTTTCCCGTTGGTTGACAGGGGTTGAAATCCATCCTGGGGCAACCATAGGTCATCGATTTTTTATCGACCACGGTATGGGCGTTGTGATAGGTGAAACGGCTGAGATTGGTGATGATTGCACTCTTTATCACGGTGTCACGCTTGGTGGAACCACCTGGCAGGCGGGGAAACGTCACCCGACGTTAGCCAATAACGTGGTGGTGGGCGCAGGGGCAAAAATCCTCGGTCCTATTACCATGCACGATGGTGCGCGTGTGGGTTCGAATTCTGTTGTGGTGAAAGATGTGCCCAAAGATACCACGGTTGTGGGGATTCCTGGGCGCGTGGTTGCTACACCGTCACCGCAATCGAAAGAGAAAACTGAACGCCGCAGCGCGATGGCAAAAAAATATGGCTTCGATGCGTACGCGGTATCACCGGATAATCCCGATCCGGTGGCCAATGCAATAGGGCAGATGCTCGATCATATGCATTTGATGGACTCGAAAGTTCAAGAGTTGTGTCAAGCCATTCAAGGGCTGGGTGGCAATGTCTGCACTGAAAAACTGCCAGAGCTGGATATGGGCGAGTTTAATGATGCAGAAAAAGCGGCAGCGGAAAAACGACATAGTGCATTAGATGAGTTTGATCCGAGTATCTAAGTTTCAAGAAATAGTTCAACGAAATGATTTAACTTAGCGGTCTAACTTGCTTAAGGGCTGACCCTCACAAGGGTCTCGTTTAGCGTTTTACTTTAGCTCATCCTGTTGTAAAGGCGCATAGCGCGATCAAACCTGAGTTTGATCGCGCTATAGTACCGAGATCACTTTTATCCTGCGTTTATATCGTGCTAGATGTCGATTAATTGGCGCTTTAGCATTGAATCTTAGGCTAGAAAAAGGTTAAATACCCCACCAAGATGAAAGGGTATTGGTTATGTGCACACTCATATACTTGAGTGTTTTAGTAGGTTTTAATACTTGACTGAATTACTCGGGTATGTTGAAATAATGCATACCTGTTCGGGAGCTATGGTAGTTATGAAACTTACATCAAAAGGTCGTTATGCAGTAACCGCTATGCTAGATGTGGCAATCCACTCAGCATCGGGACCAGTTCCCTTAGCGGATATCTCTGAAAGACAAGGGATTTCGCTTTCCTATCTGGAACAACTCTTCGCTAAGCTAAGAAAACACGGTTTAGTTGCCAGTGTACGTGGACCAGGCGGTGGTTATCGCTTAGGTCTAGAAGCCAATGATATTTCAGTCGGCATGGTTGTCCATGCTGTAGATGAGTCTGTCGATGCGACTCGTTGCCAAGGACTTGGCAATTGTCAGAGTGGAACTCGCTGTTTAACCCATTCACTTTGGGGCGATTTAAGCAAACAAATTTCCGATTTTTTAGATGGTATCAGTCTTGCCGGCTTGATGCAGAAGCGAGATGTGCAATTTATCTCACTTAAGCAAGACACTATGCAAAAGGAACAAAGAGTCAGTTTATAGCGGCACTTTGTTATATATAAAAATAATTTTTGTACGTTGTATGTAGCCTCTACCAGAGACTGCTCAGTACGGAGTGTGTTATGAAGCTTCCTATCTATTTAGATTATGCCGCCACCACGCCTGTTGATCCTAGAGTCGCGGAAAAGATGTTCCAATGCATGACAATGGACGGCATCTTTGGTAATCCGGCCTCACGTTCACACCGCTACGGCTGGCAAGCCGAAGAAGCGGTGGATATTGCTCGCAACCAAGTTGCCGAGTTAATTAACGCCGATCACCGCGAAATTGTGTTTACCTCTGGCGCGACGGAATCGAACAACTTAGCGATAAAAGGTGTTGCTCATTTCTATCACAAGAAAGGTAAGCACATCATCACCAGTAAGACTGAACATAAAGCGGTTCTCGATACTTGTCGCCAATTAGAGCGTGAAGGTTTCGAAGTGACTTACTTAGAGCCTGCTGCAAACGGCATCATTCCGATGGAACGTTTAGAAGCAGCGATGCGTGACGATACTATCCTTGTCAGCATTATGCACGTGAACAACGAAATCGGTGTTATCCACGATATCGATGCAATCGGTGAGCTATGCCGTTCAAAAGGCATCATTTTCCACATGGATGCGGCACAAAGTGCAGGCAAAGTACCTATCGATGTGCAAGCCACTAAAGTGGATTTGATCTCGATTTCTGGTCACAAAATGTATGGCCCTAAAGGTATCGGCGCACTATATGTTCGTCGTAAGCCACGCATTCGCTTAGAAGCGCAAATGCACGGTGGTGGTCATGAGCGCGGTATGCGTAGCGGTACGTTACCAACGCATCAAATCGTAGGTTTAGGTGAAGCGGCTGCAATCGCAAAAGTGGAAATGGCCTCTGATGACGCTCGTATCGGTGCATTACGTGACAAATTATGGAATGGCATCAAGCACATTGAAGAAACCTATATCAATGGTGATGCGATTGAGCGTGTTAGCGGTAGCCTCAACGTCAGCTTCAACTATGTTGAAGGTGAGTCGTTAATGATGGCACTGAAAGATTTAGCGGTTTCATCGGGTTCGGCTTGTACCTCAGCCAGCCTAGAGCCTAGTTACGTATTACGTGCGCTTGGCTTAAACGATGAAATGGCACATAGCTCGATTCGTTTCTCTATCGGCCGTTTCACAACCGAAGAAGAAATCGATCACGCTATCGAAGTAATTACTCAATCTATTGATAAATTAAGAGAAATGTCTCCTTTGTGGGAAATGTTTAAAGATGGGATCGACCTGAACCAAGTTCAATGGGCACATCATTAATTCTGACCTTTACAATAGATAATTTTGGAGCAGTACCATGGCTTACAGTGAAAAAGTGATAGATCATTATGAGAATCCACGTAACGTTGGTTCTTTTGATAAAAACGATCCTTCGGTCGTGACTGGTATGGTAGGCGCGCCTGCTTGCGGTGACGTGATGAAACTTCAGTTGAAAATTGGTGCTGATGGCATCATTCAAGACGCTAAGTTCAAAACCTACGGTTGTGGTAGCGCGATTGCGTCTAGCTCACTGGTAACTGAGTGGGTTAAAGGCAAGACTATCGAACAAGCTGCGGCGATCAAAAACACGGATATCGCTGAAGAATTGGCATTGCCACCGGTGAAGATCCACTGTTCAATTTTGGCTGAAGATGCCATTAAAGCTGCTATCGACGAGTACAAATCGAAACAAGCTAAGTAACATCTGGAGTTAAGATGGCGATTACAATGACCCCAGCGGCAGCCGATCGTGTCAGATCTTTCTTAGTCAACCGAGGCAAAGGTGTAGGCCTGCGTCTCGGCTTAAGAACATCAGGCTGTTCTGGTATGGCTTATGTACTTGAGTTCGTTGATTCTTTAAATGATGACGATGAAGTGTTTGATATCGAAGATGTGAAAATCATCATAGATGCTAAGAGCCTTATCTATCTTCAAGGGATCGAGCTGGATTTTGTTAAAGAAGGGCTGAATGAAGGCTTCCAATTTAATAATCCTAACGCAAAAGGTGAGTGTGGTTGTGGTGAGAGTTTCACTGTTTAACCGCTAAAGTTGACGCATGAATTATTTCGAGCTGTTTAAATTTTCCCCTGCCTTCGATATTGATACCGCCTTACTTGCAGAACGCTATCGCGAACTGCAACGGGCGGTTCATCCCGATAAATTTGCCAATGATACTGATCAGCAAAAATTGCTGTCGGTGCAGCGCACGGCGCAAGTCAATGATGGTTTTCAAACCTTAAAAGATCCCATTCGCCGCGCTGAGCATATGTTGTCGCTGCGTGGAATTGAATTAAGCCATGAAACCACGACAGTGAAAGATACTGGCTTCTTGATGCAGCAAATGGAATGGCGCGAGGCGTTGGAAGATATACGCGATAGTGCCGATCCTCAAGCGAGTATTGACGAGCTATATCAATCTTTTGCGCAGTACCGCGCGCAACTCACTCAGCAATTGACTCAACTGTTAACCAGTGAGCAGGCTGAAGACGCATTGTTAGCGGCGGATCAAGTTCGCAAACTCAAATTTATGGCAAAATTACACGACGAGTTGACCAGAGTCGAAGACGCTCTGTTAGATTGATTTTCCGTGTTTATGTTACTTTGCTGACTCAAGTACGCTTGAGTTGGCATTACTAAGTTGGATATATATGGCCCTTTTGCAGATAGCTGAGCCCGGTCAAAGTGCCGCGCCGCACCAACATAGACTTGCCGTTGGCATAGATTTAGGTACGACCAATTCTTTGGTGGCGGCCGTTCGAAGTGGAGAGACGGCAACCCTGCCGGACGAACTTGGACAGCATTCATTACCTTCTATCGTGCGTTATACCCAAGATTCAGTCGAAGTCGGCGCACTTGCGGCGTTGAGTTCGGCGCAGGATCCGCAAAACACGATCGTTTCGGTAAAGCGTTTTATGGGCCGCAGCCTAGCGGATATTCAAGCTGGAGAGCAATCATTACCCTACGAGTTTGCCGAAAGCGAAAACGGTTTACCTTTATTTGTGACTCCCCAAGGCCAAGTGAATCCCGTGCAAGTATCTGCGGAGATTTTACGTCCGCTGATCGCCCGCGCTGAAAAAACCTTAGGCGGCGAACTGCAAGGCGTGGTGATCACTGTGCCTGCGTATTTCGACGATGCTCAGCGCCAAGGCACAAAAGATGCCGCAGCTTTGCTGGGTGTTAAAGTGCTACGTTTGTTGAATGAACCGACGGCTGCTGCGATTGCCTATGGCTTAGATTCTAAGCAAGAGGGCGTGATTGCCATCTATGATTTAGGCGGCGGGACCTTCGATATTTCTATTTTGCGTTTGAATCGCGGTGTATTCGAAGTGTTAGCCACTGGTGGTGATTCAGCGCTTGGCGGCGATGATTTCGATCATTTACTGCAAGCACATATGCAACAAGTGTGGCAGCTTAGCGACATCGACTCACAATTAAGTCGTCAGTTGTTGATTGAATCGCGTCGAGTCAAAGAAGCCTTAACGGATGCAGCAGAAACTGAAGCAAAAGTGATCCTTGCCGATGGTACTGAACTGACGCAAATCGTTACTAAAGCTGAATTTGATGCCATGATTCTGGCATTGGTGAAAAAGACGATTGCCAGCTGTCGCCGTACCCTGCGTGATGCGGGCGTGACGACGGATGAAGTGCTTGAAACTGTGATGGTTGGCGGTTCAACGCGCGTGCCATTAGTGCGTGAACAGGTCGAAGCTTTCTTCGGTAAACCACCCCTGACGTCTATCGATCCCGATCGTGTTGTCGCCATTGGCGCGGCCATTCAAGCCGACATTTTAGTGGGTAACAAACCCGAATCGGATTTGTTATTGCTCGATGTGATCCCTTTGTCATTAGGCATAGAGACCATGGGCGGCTTAGTGGAAAAAGTGGTATCGCGTAATACCACGATTCCGGTTGCACGGGCGCAGGAATTTACCACCTTTAAAGATGGTCAAACGGCCATGGCATTCCATGTGGTGCAGGGCGAGCGTGAGCTCGTCGCTGATTGCCGCTCACTGGCGCGTTTTACCTTAAAGGGTATTCCGCCGTTAGCCGCTGGCGCTGCGCACATTCGGGTGACCTTTCAAGTGGATGCCGATGGTTTACTTAGCGTGACGGCGATGGAGAAGTCCACCGGCGTGCAGTCTAGTATTCAAGTTAAGCCGTCTTTTGGTTTATCGGATACTGAAATTGCCACTATGCTGAAAGATTCGATGAAGTATGCCAAAGACGATATCGGTCGTCGTATGCTGGCTGAGCAGCAAGTGGAGGCGGCGAGGGTACTCGAGTCTTTACATGCCGCGTTAGCGAAGGATGGCGATTTGCTGAATGCCGATGAGCGTGCTCAGATCGATGCTACTATGGCCAATGTGGCGCAAGTGGCTACTGGCGATGATGCCGATGCGATTAAACTCGCGATTGAAAAACTGGATGAGCAAACCCAAGGTTTTGCTGCCAGACGTATGGACAATTCTATTCGAGTGGCATTCAAAGGCCAGTCGATCGACAACATATAGGTGATGTAATGCCCCAATTAGTCTTTCTTCCCCATGCCGAGTTGTGCCCTGATGGCGCTGTGCTTGAGGCGAATGTTGGTGAGACCATTCTCGATGTTGCGCTGCGTAATGGCATCAATATCGAGCATGCCTGTGAAAAGTCCTGTGCTTGCACGACGTGTCACTGTATCGTGCGTGAAGGCTTTAATGATCTTGAGCCAAGTGATGAGCTAGAAGATGATATGTTAGACAAAGCTTGGGGACTCGAGCCCGAAAGCCGTCTATCTTGTCAGGCTAAAGTGGTCGACACTGACATGGTGATTGAGATCCCTAAATACACGGTTAACATGGTTAGCGAAGGCAATTAATATTGCTTCGATAATGATTAAAACCAGTCCACGTGACTGGTTTTTTGCTTTTGGCGTTGAGCATTTGTGCAACTAATCTTGTCTATGCCTCTAGTTGTTTGATTTATCCTTGCGCAAGCGTATTATGCGCTCAAAATTAATGGTTGCCGGAGACCAAATGAGAATAGCGATTTTATCGCAAGGGCCAGAGTTATATTCAACGAAGCGACTCGTTGAAGCGGCTCAATTACGTGGTCATGAAGTACACGTAATCAATCCCCTTGAATGTTATATGAATATCAACATGCGGCAATCGAGTATCCACATTGGCGGGCGAGAGTTACCTGCATTTGATGCCGTGATCCCCCGTATTGGGGCGTCGATTACCTTTTATGGTTCGGCGGTGTTGCGCCAATTTGAGATGATGGGCGTCTATGCCTTAAATGATTCAGTTGGAATTTCCCGCTCACGGGACAAATTGCGTTCTATGCAGCTGATGTCACGCCGCGGTATTGGTTTGCCTATTACCGGTTTTGCCAATAAACCGAGTGATATTCCTGACTTAATTGATATGGTGGGTGGCGCGCCTCTGGTGATTAAATTACTCGAAGGCACCCAAGGCATTGGCGTGGTATTAGCCGAGACCCGCAAAGCGGCTGAGAGCGTGATTGAAGCCTTTATGGGCCTGAAAGCCAACATCATGGTGCAGGAATATATCAAAGAAGCCAACGGCGCAGACATTCGCTGTTTCGTGCTCGGTGATAAAGTGATTGCCGCCATGAAACGTCAAGCTATGCCCGGTGAGTTTCGCTCTAATTTGCACCGTGGGGGCACGGCGAGTTTAGTCAAACTGACTCCTGAAGAGCGCTCTGTGGCTATTCGTGCGGCGAAGACGATGGGATTGAATGTGGCAGGGGTTGATTTGTTACGCTCAAACCATGGCCCAGTGATCATGGAAGTGAACTCCTCACCAGGGCTTGAAGGGATTGAAGGCGCCACCACGAAAGATGTGGCGGGTGCTATTATTGATTTTGTTGAAAAAAATGCGATTAAAGTGAAAAAGGTGACGCAAGCACAGGGTTAACACCCTTGCTGTCGAGTATTGACTACGGAATATCAACACTTGATTCACCTCCTTATGGGTAACGGCGTTAAGCACTAGCTTACCCATTCAAGCGAACCGAATAGGGGAAAACGATGACATTAACTTGGATAGATTCGTTAGATATTGCGTTGGAATTACTCGAAGCACACCCAGAGGTTAATCCTACTCAACTGCATTTCACCCAACTGTATGAGTGGGTGTTAGCTTTGAATGATTTTGCAGATGATCCTAAGCATTGCAATGAAAAAATACTGGAAGCAATTCAGCAGTGTTGGATTGATGAAAAGTAGTGAGCACAGTTGTAGTCCGGCTTTTTATGTGAGGCATCTTGTCCTTCAGAAGATTAACTAAGGTGATTTATCTCACGTATTTGCAGTGGCGCAGAGAATATTTGGCGAGAGTTTGATCACAGTCAAGTTCATTTTCAGCGGATATCGTAGTTTGTTGTATATTGGTTAAGGCATTTATATGGCTTAACTTTATTATCGCAACTGCAAGGATGTTCACATGAAACTTTTGCTTGTATTGTTATGTATGCTTGTCCCTTCAATGGCTTGGGCTCATCCAGGTCATGGCGGTGTTGGTTTATTCCACCACTTGTTAGATCTTGCTCCCGCAGTCATTTTAGTCGCTTTAATTGCATGGGCTGGTATTTGGGCAAAAAACAAAAAATAATCCCATTATTAATGAGTTAACATGCCCTGCTAAGATTTTATTATCCTAGTGGGGTATTTTGTGTGATCAAGCTGATTACGAATAAAGCGAATGTGCGCAATATCTCAGACTAATTTGCTATAAAGATAGGATTTAGCTTTTAAATTTCGTATAATCCGCGCGAATTTTTTAAACTTGCTGACAAAGGAAGCTAGTTATGGCGATCGAACGCACATTTTCTATTATCAAGCCAGATGCTGTTGCAAAAAACCACATCGGTGCTATCTACAATCGTTTTGAAACTGCTGGTCTTAAGATCGTTGCAGCTAAAATGTTACACCTGACCAAAGAACAAGCTGAAGGTTTCTATGCTGAGCATAGCGAGCGTGGTTTCTTCGGTGCTCTGGTTGCATTTATGACTTCTGGTCCAATCATGGTCCAAGTATTAGAAGGCGAAAACGCTGTTTTAGCTCACCGTGAAATTTTAGGTGCAACTAATCCTGCTCAAGCAGCTCCTGGTACTATCCGTGCTGATTTCGCAGAAAGCATTGACGAAAACGCGGCTCACGGTTCAGATGCTGTTGAATCTGCTGCTCGTGAAATTGCTTACTTCTTCAGCGCTGAAGAATTGTGTCCACGCACTCGTTAATTCGATGCTAAGACTGAAAAAGGAGCCTAGGCTCCTTTTTTATTGGCTGCAATTTAGCGAATATAGATTTCCATATTGCAATGATGCTAATCCCTTTATACAAATCATACGTCAATTCAAAGTGTTAAAACTTAATAAAATTTTGTTTTTATTAGTCTTTTTAAATTTTGCATATTTTTTTAATTTTCTTGCTTGAAATTTTCTCTCCCGTCCTTATATCTATTTCAGGATCGCTCGATGAGGATCCTAGTGTGAATTCTGTGCCGTAAGGACAGAAGATTTAACTCGGCAGACTCTACAAGCGTTTTCATCGTGAAAACCGTCCGCCAATTCTCCATATTGCTTAAGACAAGGATATGAATATGCGTAATTATGATCTAGCTCCCCTGTACCGTAGTGCCATTGGTTTTGACCGTTTAGCTCAGCTGGCAGAACATGCCGCCGCTAATAATGGCAATACTGGCTATCCCCCATATAACATTGAATTATTAGGCGAAAATCGCTATCGCATTACTATGGCCGTGGCCGGATTTTCAATGAATGAACTTGAGATCAGCAGTGAAGGTGAGAAATTACTGGTGAAAGGCAACAAAGCTGAAAGCCAAACCGAGCGTAAATACTTGTACCAAGGCATAGCGGAACGCGGTTTTGAGCGTACTTTCCAACTGGCAGACTATGTCACTGTGCTCGGCGCAAGTTTAGAAAATGGCTTACTCAATATTGATTTAGTGCGTGAAATCCCTGAAGCATTGAAACCACGCAAAATTGAGATCACTTCATCGCGCTTGCTAGACAGCCAGTCATAATTGACACTGTGGTAACCACCTAAAAACAAGGGGAGCATAATGCTCCCCTTGATGTTTTTGTGTTCACGCAAAAAATGTCCGCGAGATTTCCGTGAGAAAGTTACGCTTTCATGGCCTTTTCGCCGCGAGCCAAACCCACCACACCGGAGCGAGAGACTTCGACCAATTTAGTCACTTCACCTAGGGCATTGATAAACGCATCGAGTTTCTCTGATGTGCCGACCATTTGGATGGTATATAAATTGGCGGTGACATCGACAATTTGGCCGCGGAAAATGTCCGCCATCCGTTTAACTTCTTCCCTAAACTCGCCCTGGGCGCGGACCTTGATAAGGGCTAATTCGCGTTCAATATAAGCAGACTCGGTAATATTCGAAACTTTTAACACATCGATGAGTTTATGTAACTGCTTCTCTATTTGCTCTAACACCATTTCGTCGGCAACGACCGTGATGTTAAGCCGCGACAGTGTGATATCGTCCGTTGGCGCCACCGTTAAACTTTCAATGTTATAACCGCGCTGTGAAAACAAACCGACCACACGAGACAGGGCGCCGGATTGGTTTTCTAATAATACAGATATAATTCGACGCATTAGCATTTCTCCGTCTTAGTCAGCCACATTTCATTCATCGCACCACCGCGGATCAACATGGGATACACGTGCTCAGTTTCATCCACCATGATGTCGATAAAGACCAGTCTGTCTTTCATCGCCAGCGCTTCAGCCATTTTTGACTCAAGTTCGGCGGGATCGCTTATCGTCATACCTACATGGCCATAGGCCTCGGCAATTTTGGCAAAATTGGGTACTGAATCCATATAGGAATGTGAGTGACGGCCAGAGTAAATCATGTCCTGCCATTGTTTAACCATGCCAAGGAAACGATTGTTTAAGTTGATAATTTTAACCGGCGTATCATATTGCAGTGCGGTTGATAGCTCTTGGATGTTCATCTGAATTGAACCATCACCCGTGACACAGACAACTGTGGCATCAGGCATCGCCATTTTAACCCCCATCGCGGCGGGTAGGCCAAATCCCATGGTGCCTAGACCCCCTGAGTTGATCCAGCGGCGCGGCTTATCGAACGGATAGTACAAGGCGGCAAACATCTGGTGCTGGCCAACATCAGAGGCGACATAGGCATCGCCATTGGTCAGCTTATACAAGGTTTCAATCACTTGCTGTGGTTTGATGCGACCACTGTTTTTGTCATAGGCCAGACAATCGCGGCCGCGCCATTGCTCAATATCATTCCACCAAGTGGCGATGGCATCGTTGTCATTGTGCTCGTTCGATTCATCTAACAGTGTCAACATGCTGTCTAAAATACTGTCGGCCGACCCTACGATGGGAATGTCGACGTGGATAGTTTTCGAAATAGACGAGGGGTCGATATCTATGTGCAAAATGGTCGCGTTCGGACAGTATTTTTCCACATTATTAGTGGTTCTATCGTCGAAGCGTACACCAATACCGAAGATCAAATCGCAGTTATGCATTGTCATGTTGGCTTCGTAGCGACCGTGCATCCCTAACATGCCTAGGCTGTTTTTGTGGGTACTTGGAAAAGCCCCGAGTCCCATAAGTGTGCTGACGACGGGAATATTTAATCTCTCAGCTAATTGTAAAATTTGCTTATCACAACCCGAGATAATGGCGCCTCCACCGACATAGAGCACAGGCTTTTTAGCCGCTAATAGTGCCTGTAGTCCACGACGGATCTGTCCTTTATGCCCCGAGGTTGTCGGGTTGTATGAGCGCATTTTCACGCTTTCGGGATAAATATACTCGTGCAGCAGCGCTGGGTTTAAGCAATCTTTTGGCAGGTCTACGACAACAGGCCCAGGACGGCCGGTAGAGGCAATATAAAAGGCTTTTTTTATCGTTTCAGGGATTTGAGTGGGATCTTTAACTAAAAAGCTGTGTTTCACCACTGGGCGAGAGATACCGATCATATCGCATTCTTGGAAGGCGTCATTACCGATAAGATTGCTCGGTACTTGCCCCGATAATACGACGAGGGGAATAGAGTCCATGTAGGCGGTGGCAATACCGGTAATCGCGTTGGTGGCACCGGGTCCTGAAGTGACTAATACCACACCCACTTTACCCGTGGCACGGGCGTAGCCATCGGCCATGTGTACGGCGGCTTGTTCGTGGCGAACGAGTATGTGTTCAATACCTGGGATAACGTGCAGGGCGTCGTAGATATCTAAAACTGAACCGCCAGGATAGCCGAAAATATGCTTTACGCCTTCATCAATCAAAGAACGCACGATCATGCTGGCGCCGGATAACATCTCCATGTGGAACTCCTATTGCATAGTACCGTTACGGTAAACAGTATTTTGTTACAGCGACGGTAATCGCTCTAAAAATTAAGCCTGAAGGGTAATTCAGACTCCGAAATGCTGAACTGACTTCGTAGAAGACAAGTGATTCATCCTTAGGATGCAGCAACTGTTGCAATGAACAGAATTTCATCATATTCAAAAAAAACAACATTTCAAGCCTTTTATGTAAAAAATAACCAACTTGAAACAATTTCACGTTTGAATGGCTGGATAACTTGCTGGAATCGCCAAGTAATCTAGGTTGATTTATGGGCTTATTTTATATTTTTCAGATTGTTAGATGCTTAAAAAGCAAAAACGGCACTAAAAGTGCCGTTTTGGTGTGGGACGTTAGATAAGCAGATACTTAACTGTTGCGATTAAATATTACTTATTTGCTACATTAGTGAAAGCCAATGCGCTGTTTTCACGCGATCAAACATGTGTTGCCGATGTGGCATTGGTATCCATGGAACCTTAAAAATAGATCCTTAAACCGTCGGCTGTATTTGATGTTTTGGACGATTAAATTGGCAAATACCGACTAACACAATAGAGCCTAACATGAGGGCAGAGAAGGGCACTGCTGTGCCATCATAGAACACCGCTAATAACGGCCCCGCTAATGCGCCACAGCCAAATCTTAAGGTGCCAATAACCGCCGTTGCCGTTCCGGTTTCTTGTTTGAACTTCATCAGCACTATCGCATCTGCGTTGACTGACATCACCCCTAGGCTGCCCATCAAAGGAATAAGCATGATCACGGTAAAATGATAGCTCATATCCAGTAGGTTGACGGTTAATAAACCAGCTCCCGCAATAGCGCCAAAAAAGGTCGATACGTGCAACATACGCAGCGAACCATAGCGGCCGACAATGCGAGTATTAATAATATTGGCCAACATCAAGGCGCCAACGTTGGTGCTAAACAAGATGGCAAAATAGGATTTATCTAAGGCAAAGACTTCCATATAAACGAAGGGTGATGCGGTGAGATAACAGAAAAACGCAAAAGATGTTAACACACCGCTGGCAATGTTTAACTTAACGCCAGGTCGGGAAAATACGGTCGCATAGGCACCAAGAAACGATTTTTGGCTGCGAGTATCCATATCTTTATCGCTGGGCATTTTTAGCGCAAACAGCACGAGTAATAACAGGGTCGCGGCATAGGCAGATTGAATGAAGAAGATTAAATGCCAATCACCGAGTTCTAAGATCACGCTGCCAATACTAGGGGCCAATAATGGCGCTAACATCATGATTAAACTCACGTAAGACATACCTTTGGCGGTATTATCGCCATAGACTTCTTTGATGTATCCCGGTACCACCACAGTCGCTGCTGCGCCGATAAAGGCCTGCAAAAAGCGTAGCCCAAGAAAGACTTCGACTTGACCAGCAAAACCAATCAGTAAACTGGTTAGCATAAAGCCACTCAGCCCCATTATCACCATAGGGCGACGGCCAATGCGGTCAGCTAAGGGACCGAAACACAACATGCCCAGTGCATAACCTGCTAAGTAGATACTCAGGGACTGTTGCACTGTTGTGATATCGGTATGAAAACTAAGGGCCAATGTTGACATCGCAGGTAAGTACATGTCGATGGCTAATGGTGTGATCGCGACAATCGCCGCTAGCATGGGAATAAGCAGTGCTAAATTCGGTATACGTCTACTATTATGGGCAGAAGGTTGTGATTGTGGGTCCACTGTTACCTCGGGTGGCGAAAGAATTGAAAGCGTATTTCTCAGGGTTATGCGGCGTGGTTTAAATTGTACTAGGACAATTCACTCTAATCCGTCCATTTTTAGCCAGCATCTTGCGCTAATTGGTAGTGTTTGGGGAAAAGTGAATTGTGCTTCGATCAATTTTCACGGTAAGGCATTAAGCAATAGCATAGTAAAGCGCTAGGACAAATAAACCAATCTTTGCGATGATTTCTTTACCGTATTTTACCGATTAAATTGTAACTAAGTAGCAAATATCGATAATCGAGGTATAACCTTGGCGGCTCGAGCGGTTATCCTCCAATATGCTTCATTCAAAAGTGTTAGTTGTCATCTGAGTGTCACTGCTTTGTCATCTAGGTGTCTTTTATGCTGACTAATTTAGTGGGCTTTAGCTTCACCCTACTAAAAATAAAATATTCAGGAATGACAAGATGAAAACACAACGACTCCCGCTTGCAGCCGCCATTATGGCGAGCTTATTACTCGGTGCTTGCAGCGGTGATGATGGCGCAGCAGGTGATAAAGGCGACAACGGCTTAAATTCACTGGTTAAAGTGACCGCATTAACTATTGGTGATGCAAATTGTCCCGCCGGTGGTCAGCGTATCGATACCGGATTAGATGCCAACCATAATGGACAATTGGATAACAGTGAAATTGCAGTCGCGCAAACCCAATATGTTTGCCAGCCACAAACTGCAAGCTTAAAAGCAGAGTTGATTGGTCGTCATCAGACTGGCGTTTATGGCTTAAGTGCTGCCGAAATCGTTGAATATCACAGTGCATCTAACCGTATTTTTGTGGTCAATGCGATCAGCGGTAAAGTCGATATTATCGATGGCAGCTTATTAGTGACTGCATCAAACGCCACAGATCCTTTAGCATTGAATAATCTCGACAAATTAGCTGAACTCGATGTTGCTAAGGATGTGGGTCAAACCTTTATGGGTAGCGTTAACAGCGTGAGTATTTCAGGCAACTTGTTAGCGGCTGCCATTGAGCGTGGTGACTCTGCAGGCAATAAAACTCAAGCCAATGGTTTTGTAGCTTTTTATCAGCTTAATGGCACAGATGCTCCACAGTTTATCAGCGCCGTCGAAGTCGGTGCTTTACCCGATAATGTAGTGTTCACCCACGACGGTAAAACTTTACTCGTGGCCAATGAAGGCGAACCTAATCCTGCTTATACCTTAGATCCTGAAGGCAGTGTTGCGCTGATTGCGATTACTGACGGTAAGCCTGCAGCCGCTGCGACCATCATAGATTTTAGTGTGTTTAATCATGGCGGTGCGCGTGCAACTGAAATCACCGCTGACATTAAAATTAATGGCCCAATGGCGAGTGTGGCGCAGGATTTAGAACCTGAATATATCGCCATTAGCCAAGATAACCGCCGTGCATTTGTCAGTTTACAAGAGAACAATGCTATTGCCGTGATTGATATCGCCAATGCGAAAGTCTCAAAGATTTTACCACTAGGCCTCAAAGATTACGGGCTTGATGTGAATAAAATTGATGCGAGTGACAAAGACAATCTTGTGAACCTGCAAAGCTACACTGGGGTGTACGGCATGTATCAACCCGATACCCTTGCTAGCTACCGTTGGAATAACACTGACTTTATTGTGACTGCGAATGAAGGTGACTCCCGTGACTATGCGGCTTTTTCGGAAGAAGCCCGCGCAGGGGATTTAGTGCTCGACCCGAATCACCCACAATTTGCCGCCGCAAAAGATAAAACCCAATTAGCGCGTCTTAAGGTAACGACGAGCATGGGGGACGATGATAAGGATGGCGACTACGACAAAGTCGTGAGCTTTGGTGCTCGTTCCTTCTCGATTTGGAATGCTGATGGTCAGCAAATGTTTGACAGTGGCAGTGATTTTGAACGTATTACCGCCGCACTACTGGGGGATAAGTTCAACAATAACAACGAAGAAAATAAAGGTGATAGTCGCAGCGATGACAAGGGGCCAGAGCCAGAAGCTTTAGCCCTAGGCCAAATTGGTCAACGACTATATGCCTTTGTTGGTTTAGAACGTACCTCTGGCTTTATGATCTATGACGTGACTAATCCTTTTGATGTGCATTTTGTCGACTATGTTGTGAACCGTGATTTTGAAGCTGACTTCGTTGTCGATACCGCTACAGGTGCAGTCAAAGGTGATGCAACATTGGCGGGTGATTTGGGACCAGAAGGGATGAAATTTGTCAGTGCCGATAAAAGCCCTAACGGTAATCCTTTGTTAATAATAGGCAATGAAGTTAGTGGCACCACGAGTGTTTACCAACTCAAGATCAAGTAATTGAGTTTTACTCAGTCACCTGAGCATCGCGCTTTGGACGTGGGCCTTGTGAGTTCTTGATATAACCGCTCTAAAATCCACCATTGGCGGCATGAATACCGCCAATGGTGAGGGTTTAGGCTATCCAACCGAGCCATAGCCACCATAAATAATCCAGTGGCATGAGTGCAACTAGAGTTATTGCCGCTAGAGGTAAGGTGATGCGAAGTAGTTTAGTTAATGGCTCTTGGGATAATTGCATCGCCAAAATCAAAGGAGCCACCTGATAAGGAAAAATCACGGTTGAGAAACCGATCACCTGCGTCATTAATACCGCAGGGGTGGAGAAGCCAGTTGCATTGGCAAAGTCTGCTGCCATGGGGGATAACACAGTCGGCACGCCTGGAACCGTTGCCACTAATCCTGTTAGCGTCGCGATTAACGATAACGACATAAAATTCAGGAACGATGCCCCTTGCTGCAATGGTAACCATTCACTGAACAGTTGACCTAGCGCAGTGCCGAGCCCGGAATGATTGACCAATGCTCCCAGACCTAAGGCCGCCGCGACAAAAATGACGGTCGACAAATCCACTGAACTATTAAAACTCTTAGGCTCAAGCACTCCCCATTTTGGGAGCAATAACAAGATAGCCGTTGTTAATCCTACCCAAGCGGGGTTGATGCCGTGCAGCGAGTCAGTCACCCAAAAGAGCAAAGTAATCGCCAGTAACAGTGCAACTTTCTTTTGCATACCAAGGTTATAAGCTTCTTTTTCAATAACGCGTTCAGGCTGATTTTTATCAATTTTTGCAGGAAATAGGAAAACGACTAGCGCCACAATCAATATTGATTTGAGTAAGCCAAGGATTGGAAAATGCAATAAGAGATACTCAGTATAACCAAAGTGGATATTGAATAGATTCTCACTGGAACCCGCTAATATCATGTTGGGAATATTCGCGGGCAATACGGCAAAACTGGGCATGTTACACGCCAGTGCCAAGGCGGTCGCAATGCCTATCCGTCCATGGCTACCACGAGCAAAACCGACTTGCTCAGCTAACGCCATACCAATTGGCACCATGACCACAGCACGGCCAACGGATGAGGGCATCACAAAGCCAAGCAGCATGGCACTAAAGACTAAACCCGCAATCAAGCGTGGATAACTTGAGGTCAGTATGGGGGCAATCAAACTGGCCATTCTGCGACTTAAGCCAGACTGAGTGATGGCACTGCCGATCACAAACCCTGAAATGATTAACCACACCGCAGTTGAGCCGAATCCGGAGAAAAGTATACTCGGCTCAATGAGTTTAAAAATGGTGGCAAGGGCAAAAAAGATTAACCCCGCCATAAAGGGCGGGAAGAAACCTGTGCTCCAAAACATCAAGGTCACTAACACTACGCCTGCGCTGTAGGAAAACACCGCGGGATGCTGACTTAGCGGAAAAAGCGCAAGTAAAGTAGCGATCAACAGTGCACTGAAAAACGCTAGCTGTTTAACGCCAATAAAACGTTTCATGTTTACCGACCTATTGGGTTGAATACGTAAAAGATGCCTACTAAGATAGCTGACTTAGTTTGGCGTTTTAAGAGGGTAATATGTCAAAATATGTTCCTAAAGCGACATTGTTAACACCCAGTGATGCGGCGTTTATCATAGATGCCAATCGGCCCGTACTGACCCATACTCGCAATATGGCGGCGGAAGCGGGTATCGAGCCTCACTCGCACCCGCGGGGTCAGCTACTTTGGGCCGCCAAAGGTTTGTTACGTGTTCGCAGTGAAAATGCCGTCTGGGTGGTACCCTCAACCCATGCCGTTTGGATCCCTTGCAATTTGCCCCATCAAGTGAACAGTGAAACCCACGCACATACTCGCAATATTTATATTGACCCTAGCTATGGCGTTAGGCCACAGGATACACAAGTGGTGATGGTGACTATGACAGCGCTGATGCGTGAATTAGTGCTTAAACTTTGTGAAAGTTCACATCTTATGGACAGTGGACAACTGCATCGGCTGGGTTTGGTTGCCATCGATGAGCTCCAAACACTGGACAGTCTGGATGCCCATTTACCTGCTGGCTCAGATCCAAGACTCAGTCGCTTAATCCAAATGCTAGTTCGGCAGCCGAAAGTGAATTACTCACTGACCGAGTTAGCCGAAATGGGCGGCGCGAGTGTGAGAACGATTGAGCGGCTATTCAAAGCTGAAACTGGGCTCACTTATCGACAATGGCGGCAAAGGTTTCGTTTGTTAAATTCGCTTGAGAGCTTAAGCCAAGGGGAGAGCACAACTATGGTGGCCCATAGTTTAGGTTATCTGAGTGTCAGCAGTTTCAGTGCCGCTTTTAAAATGCAATTTGGTTGCACGCCGCAAGATTACCCGCAGCATAAGCCTATGAAAAGCGGGAGCTAAATCAGGCATCATAAAACCGTCTATAAAAAAGCTAGAACAATATCTAGGATGCTGTTCTAGCCTGCAATTTATCAAAGTGTCTTAAGCTAATGCGCTATTTTAATTGGCTATTTCAACTTGTCATTTCAATGCCGCTGGGACGATAGGGTAATAATCCCAGACTTGGCCATCGGTCATTGAGCGCACCAGTTTGATGTATTCGGCATGGGTCCAGGCAAGCGGTGTGGCAGAGTTGGTGCCTTGTCCGAGTTGGTAATGATAACGGGTGGCGTCGCCGACACCGTCCCACGCTTGCTCGGGTAACATCATGCCAGCATTCGCAAACGTTTCCATGCCCTGCACATAGGTGTTGATCAACTGCAGCTTGGTTTGCTGGGCGTTATTGCCTGTTAGCTCGCCTTTCGCTTGGGCGAGTGCTAATTCAAAATGACCGCGCTCGCCGGTGAAGAAGGGCCAGACTCGGCCACGTTGATTGGCGCTGTTGCTGCCCGACTCCGCATAGTTATGGCCAGTCACCGTATCCTCGCCGTAGCCGTCGTTGCCATAACGTCTAAAGCCTGGGATAATGCTGCCATCTTTGGCGGTAAACACGTATTTTATGCGTAGGTTTGGTTCAAGTTCAGTGTTATCAATCAATTGAAGGCTTTGATTGATGAGCTTATCGGTTGCACCGCGCACGCCATAACGCACTAGTTCTAAAAATCCGCCATCGAGGATCTGACGTTGATCTAAACCTTGCTTACCGTTATTTGCCGCCAGTGTATCGCTAGTATTTGGCTTTCCATTCGGGCTTAAACGTAAATAGTAAGGCGCGCTGACTCCAGTGCTGTTCTTCAATAATCCTTGGGTGGTGACTAAGTGTTTTTCTAAACTATTACTTAAGTCTTTGGCGGCGGTAAGATAACGGCTGCTGGAGGCAAGATCCTTGGCTTCTTTGGCGATTTCACTCGCGGCAACAAGACCGGCGATCACGGCAGCCGTTGTAGAGGGGGAGTAACCCGCCTGTTCCTCCCAACGCTCTTGCTGGGTTTTAGGCGGGGTGATTTGGGTGTGATTCCAATCCAGATTGACCTCACCGCCACTGATCAAAAAGTCCGCTGCACCTTTGAGCATCTCTTGATACCAGTGACTGATCTCATCGGGGGTGAGTACGCCCGCTTGCCAGAGTTTCCAGCCGAGCATGATAGGCATGGCGGTTTGATCGAGTTGCACGCCGACCCATTCAATTTGGCCATCCACATGGGTCTTTTGCAGGAACCAACCGGGCGTACCCGTAAAGCCGGGCGTCTTTTCGGTCACTTGCACTTTTTTCAGGTATTCGAAGGCCACTTTGGGCGTTTGTGTGTCACCCATGGCGAGGAATGCCATGGCGCATTGGTAAAAGTCGCGCGGCCATACTGCTTTATAGCCAGTGCTCGGCACGGCTGCCGAAACCGTATCGCCCCAAGGGTTTGAAAGCGAAGCGATCAGTGCGCCCGCATAGGTTTTATCTTCCTGCGCTTTCAAGACCATAGCGCTGGTATACAGCAGCTTGCCGTTATCTGTGGTGTTGTTAGCCATGTTAGCGATGGCGGGCAGTGAGCTTAGGTAACCCTGCCAGCCTGCATTGTAATGGCTGAGCACAGAATCATAACCTGCGGCTAAGCTGGCATCGGCATTGGCTAAACTTTGTGCTTCATCTTTACCAAAACCGATGGCGAGATTAAAAGTGACGGGTTTGGCTTTGATGAGCGTAGGGTAACTCGCGGTAAAGGCGATATTGCCGACGGTCGATTTATCTTGCGCACTGGTCGTTTGATAGGGCGTATCGAGTTTGCCGTTATCGGCCAAATCGGCTAGGCCATCGGAGACACCGACAAAGCCAGTGGTTGCCTGCACAAAATTCAGATCGGATTTTACCGTCATTACGCTACTGTCTTTGGCGGCGGTATAGGCCACCAGCGCCTGATTCTTTGTATGAGTGTCGATGCGGCCGATATCATTGGCGCCCGCATTGTCGATATGCGGATTGACATACAAATGCGGTGTAATGCCATCTTCAAAGGCGGTAAAGGTGACACGCATCATCAAAGTGTCGCGGTCGGGATCGGTAAAGATATGTTTTTCAATCTGATACTTACCTTCAACATCTTTATTGATAATTTTATAGGCAAGGGATTGCGGGCGACCATTAGCATCTGTATCTAAATATTCTATGCTGCTGATGGTGTTCTCTTTTTCGGTATCGACAAAGCCATTACCTGTGACCACAAATTGCAGTTCTTTGAGCTGCGCATTATGGATAAGACCATACATGGTTTCGGTTAAAATACCTTGGGCGAGGGAGAACCAAACGCGGCTAATGGGATTTTGCTTAGCATCTTGATATTGACCTTGGGTATAAGGCTCGTAAGACGTCCCAATACCAGTTTTACCCGAAAATGCCCAAGTCGGCGCTTTACCCGGTGCGACGGGCGCAACCCGCTGCACACTTGGCGCGGCATTCACACTTGTGGCAGTTGTTGCTGAATTCGATGTGGGTGAACAGGCCGCTAACCCTATTATCCCCAATAGGCTTGCGGCGACGGCAAGCGCTAGGCGGCTGCGTCTTGTTAACGCTTGTGTGTGACGGTTTTGGCTTGTGTGCAGATCCTGTTGCGGCGTAGGACTCGATTCCATCTCGTTCTCCCCAAATAATGGTTTTATTTTTATAGTGATTGAATTGATAAAGATATTTTATGCTGCTGTGATTAGCCAAATGACCGAATTCACCGCGCTTAACATGCATTTCTGCATATCGCCTAATGTGTATCGCAGCTATAAAGAGCTAACTTTTATTCGTTAATTTGTCTGTGGCTTTCGTGATTAAGTGGGTCTTGTGGTTCATTGCTGTACTTTGATTATTTGGGTTATTTTGTTCGACAACGTCTTGGTCGACAAATAATACGGCAATGCCTGCACACATCATCAAGACGCCACCTGTGATCAGTGCATAAATAGGTTGACCATCGAACAGACCATTGAGCACTAAACCCAGCACACTGGCGGCAAGAAGCTGCGGGATGACGATGAAGAAGTTAAAAATCCCCATGTAAACGCCCATTTTTTGCGGGGGTAACATGCTCGACAACATGGCGTAGGGCACAGATAAAATTGACGCCCACGCGATACCGACACCAATCATAGGCAGCCATAACAGGTTTGGGTCTGTAATAAAAAAGAAACTAATCAAACCTATACCACCACAGAACATATTGACTGTGTGGGTCAGCTTGATGCCAATACGCTTAGCCAGCATAGGAATAAAAATGGCGGCAATGGCGGCAAAACCATTGTAGGAGGCGAATAGTACGCCGACCCAATCTGCGCCGTCGTTATAAGCTTGGGACAACACATCGCTGCTGCCAAAATGGTAAGACGTCACGGCGGCTGTGGTGTAAATCCACATGGCAAACAGTGCGAACCAAGAGAAAAACTGCACGATCGCCAGTTGATGCATGGCTTTGGGCATATGGAACAAGTCATCGACCACGCTAAATACCATGCCGAGCTTATTGCGTTCAGCGGGTTGTGAATGGCCCAAACGCAGCGCGCAATACAGTTGTAATGGGCCAAAGGCGAAAATCCCTAAGCTCAAAATATACAGTTGCTTGTCTAAATCCTGCGCCCCAATAGCGAAGGTGAGCAGGGCGCCGAGACCCATCCATACGAAGGAGGCAAATTGATAGTCCTTGCGGGTACGAGTGCGGGCTAAAGTTTCATCTTCAGCATCGACTTGTTTTGCGTTAAAGGCGGCTAATTCTTCAGGGGAATATTCTCTTGACGATACGACAGTCCAACTGACGGCGAGCAATAATACTGTGCCACCGAAATAGAAGGCATAACGCACTGAATCGGCAATTTCACCCGCTGGTGCAGTATTCGCAACATCAAAAAAGTGAGTCAAAATATAGGGTAAGGCCGAAGCCACCACAGCGCCAATGCCGATGAAAAAGCTTTGCATGGCATAGCCTTGGGTACGTTGGCTTTTCGGTAAATTGTCACCGACGAAGGCGCGAAACGGCTCCATGGCGATGTTGATCGAGGCATCCATGATCCATAACATGCCGGCGGCAATCCACAGGGTAGGCGAGTGCGACATGATAAAAATGGCAAGGGTAGTAAAAATCGCGCCAATCAAAAAATAGGGGCGGCGACGGCCAAGGCGTCCCCAAGTATTATCACTCAAATAACCAATAATAGGTTGAACCAATAAACCCGTTAGCGGCGCGGCAATCCACAGTATGGGGATTTCATCGATAGAAGCCCCCAAGGTTTGAAAAATGCGGCTGACGTTGGCATTTTGCAGGGCAAACCCAAATTGAATGCCTAAAAAACCGAAACACATATTAAAAATTTGCCAGAAACTCAGCTCAGGTTGTTGCTTGAATGCATGCGGCAACTGAGGCGCTGCGGCTTGATGGGGATCTTGCTGGTGATTCGAAGACATTGAACTTCCTTTCTGTTGCCGGCAGTCGTTCTGCCTTGAGTGCTTATTGTTTTAATTGTTTTGCCTAGCAATGGATTGGCACTGTACTTTGCTTTTATGTGGTGAGCTATTTCATCACAGCCAAGAGCATACAATAAAAGCCAAGAGTCAGATTCATGGCTTATTCATGGTAGTTTCGCGCATGCCATGAATGAGTGTACTCTGTGAAAAAATGGCGAATATACTCCTCCCTCAGAAGCATATTCGCCGATAAATTCATTTCAAATTTGGGCTAACACCTTAATTCAAAGGGGTTAGCCCAAGTGAGTGGCCTAAAGCCAGTCAGCAGAAAGAACTTAAGCCTGATAGCAATCCTTGTATATAACCCTATCAGAAACGACCTCACAGATTTCAAACCCCACAAGCAGAGGGTGAAACGAGCGGATTTATAGTAGCCTCGGCGTAGATTTTTGCACAACTGCTTACATACGTATTCATCATGGCTCAGTAACTGGATTGAAACATAGGCGTAACGCATCTAGACGATTTATCAATAGCTATAGGCTTGCTGGAATGCTCAAATAACTCTCTAATCTTGTTAGAATACTTGATGATCAGTCATTGCATTATTTTTTAGAAAAAAAGGGTATTGTTATTGCGGATGTTAACTGAGTGATAAAATCAACCGCAGCATAACTGACGGCGAGTTAAATGCGCTTAATCAGAGTCAGCATGCAATAAATATCCAGTACGGATGCCGATAGCTTGACTCGAAAGTTGCGCACTCTGCACTATATAGCCAGCCTAGATATGGTGGGCTCAAATAGTTACTTAGCTTATGATGATCGCCAGATTAAGCGTTTTTCGTTCGATTATTTTAAATTTTTTCAGTTGATTAAAGGATCCCTATGTTTGTTGTCTCGCTTACCTATAAAAAGCCAATTGCAGAAGTGGAGTTACATTTAGCCGCCCATATTGCTTATCTTGATGAGTATTATGCCGCAGGGACTTTTGTCGCCTCGGGTCGTAAGGTGCCACGTACCGGTGGCGTCATCCTCGCCAAGGCTGAAAGTCGCGCGGCGCTAGAGGCTATTTTGCAGCAAGATCCTTTCTGCATTGCCGATGTCGCTGAGTTTGAGGTGATAGAGTTTGTGCCGACTAAAACGGCGCCAGGGTTAGAGCCGTTGCTTGAAGTGATTTAACCTACATCTTTGTTTGAAAATTATTCCGTGCACTTGGTTATAACAGGCTTGGCGGGTTGGGGGACATAGAGTTCCCCCCATTTGGGTGTTAGTCGGTGTTTATGCTGTTTTCGGGGCGAACTTTTCCGATATTCTGCGACCTAGTTTGGTATTATGCCGTTTTCCCTCTTGAAACCTTACGCAGGTTTCCGCTGCGCGAGTCCCACTTTTTATGTCTATTCAAACGCTGTTATCGACGGCTCTGGCGAAACGCCATGATTTTTTACAACAAGCAGAACAGGATCAAACCGATTGTTTTCGGGTGTTCCATGGCACAGTCGAAGGCGTCAGTGGCTTGAATATCGACCGTTATGGCGATACTTGGCTAGTGCAGAGTTTTCATCAGACCTTAACCGACGAAGAGTTGGTTGATGTCGGCACTGTTTTGTTGCAACAGGCCGATTTGCCGATAGTGTATAACGATCGTTCATTAGGCCATTCCCGTGTATTGAATGCCTTATCTCCCGCACTGACAGAGATTGCGAGTTCTGAGCGAGTAATGCAGGAAAATGGCATCAAGTTCAGCACTAAACTGCGCCACGAAGGACAAGATCCGCTGTTATTCCTTGATATGCGCATTGGCCGCGAATATGTGCGGGCACACAGCCAAGATAAAACTGTGCTGAATTTGTTTTCCTACACCTGCGGCATTGGTACTGCGGCAGCCATCGGCGGCGCGACTCAGGTGATGAATGTTGATTTTTCTTCCTTTGCTTTAGCGACGGGCAAAGCGAATGCGGCGTTAAATCAGGTGTCGAATGTATGTGAGTTTGTGCAGAGTGATGCGTTTCCGGCATTGCGCCAATTGGCAGGCTTGAGTGTGGGAGGGCGTCGCAATCAAAAATTACCGAGTTATCCCAAATTGGCGCAAACCCAGTTTGATCTGGTGTTCCTCGATCCGCCGCGTTATGCCAAGAGTGCTTTTGGTATTGTTGATTTGGTCAATGATTATCAAGGTTTGTTCAAGCCCGCATTAATGGCGACGAAAGTCGGTGGCACTATCGTTTGCTGTAACAATGTGGCGAAAGTCGAGCGCCAAGCATGGTTTGACAGTTTAGTGCGCTGCGTTGAAAAACAAGGCCGTACAGTCACTACGCACACTTGGCTCGATCCCCATGAGGATTTCCCGTCATTCGATGATAATCACCCACTTAAAATAGTGGCGCTGACATTAAGTTAACTATACAAACGGCATAGTGATAAGAACTACATAGAGATATCAACAAGCAGGGCACCCGATTCGGTGCCCTTTTTATTTGCCGCTAGATGGGCTGTAAATGGAAGGCTATCGCGATGCGGTTCCAGCCATTAATGGCAATGATTAAGCTGGTGAGATCGACAATTTCTTTCTCGGAATAATGCTCTGCAAGCGCCGCATATTGACTGTCATGCACGGGCGCAGTAGCAACTTGGGTTAAGATTTCTGTCCAGAGCAGCGCTGCACGTTCCCGTTCATTAAAGATTCCATCGACCTCCTGCCAAGCGGCAAGTAAATCTAAACGCAGCTGTTCTTCACCGTCGCTTCTGGCTTCCTCGGCGTGCATTCGCTGACAAAACGCGCAGCCATTGAGTTGCGATGCTCTAAGCTTGACTAAATGCACCAGTAATGGCGAAAAGTGGGAGTCGCCGGCTGCTTCGTCTAAGCTGAGCAGTGCGTTAGCGAGTGTGGGTTGTAGCTGGTAAATTTGCTGGCGTGGTATACGTTCTGACATAAAAGCCTCCTATAAGCTGAGGCTTCAATCTAAGCGGTTAGCGCTATGTAGGATTGGAGATTTGCGACATTTTACGCTTTTTGTATTGTCCTGGAGTTTGCTGTGTCACCCGTACAAAGTGTTGATGTAGATGGGCTTGATCGTAAAATCCGCAATCGAATGCGACCTGCACTAGGCTGAGGTTAGGTGATTGGCTGAGTAAGTTTCGGGCGATTTTGACTCTGTTTAATTGCAGTAACTGCGCGGGTGATAATCCGGTTTCTTGTTTAAATCTTCGTTCAAACTGGCGGCGACTTAGGGGCAGTTGTCTATAGAAATCCTCTAAACTGGCTTGGGTTTGAATAAGCTTTGGTAAACTCGCCTGCACTAAGCTAATCATAGCGCTTTTATGTCGAGATAAGGCCACATCACATTGCCGCTGGTTGAGCTGCAATAACCAGTGCTCAAGTAGAGCGACGCGTTGGGCTGGCAGATTGGTTTCCGCCAGTTGTGATAGCAGTTGATCCAATCCTGTTAGCTGCAATTGCGTCGCATCAATAGTCGTCACTGATGAAGTAGACATAATATCTTGCAGTTCAATGCCGAGTAAATGAAACGCGCCGCCGGGGTGAAAACGAACGGTTATCAGCTCGATTCCTGGTAAAAAGGCGTGGGAATGTCGGCTCTGACCACAGTGAAATAACACTTGAGGTTCTTCGCCTCTTAGCGTTTGAGTAAGCGTTGGCGTTGGGAAATAGAAATGCAGGCTAGTGCCGCCGTCCGGATAAAATGTCTGTTCAATGCTCTGCGGTAAATTAGTCGCAACGCGCAAATGAAAGTAGCGCTGCACCCAAGGGCGAAGTGGCGCTAAGGGTTTAAAATGGCTAAAGCCTAAGTGCGCGAGTTCAGTTTCGAAACGTTTAAAGCTGCGCATTTCTAATAAATTTGCCCGATATCGCAAGCTGAGCACCATAAGCAAGTAAAGGAAGGTCAGATTAATCTAACTGAGCTGAGGCATTTTTGCACCTGTGTTGCTTGTACGCATTTGCCTTGTACTGGCATGGTCTGTCTACAATTATGGTGAGTTTGCGAGGGCATTTATAGCCTGTTTATTCGATTTATACCGATTTGTCGGTCAATGGGCACGAACTGAATTTACGCCAACATCAACTAAGACGCTTCAAGGGGAGATTAACTTTTACGTTTTGTATTGGGATAAACAGGTGCTATCTGGCAATAAAAAGTCACCAAGGACAAGGTACATCCTTGGTGACTTTCTGTTGTTTACTCTGTATTTTTACACTCGCTCAAACACTCAGTTAACGCGCTAACGTTAACATGCTGAATTTAAAGAGTTAAACCTAAAGTGCTGAATTTAAAGTACTAAACCTAAAGCACTTTGAACCTTATTGCCGTGCCGCCACTGCTGGCGAGTGCGAGGTTTAGGCTATCTTTAGCACTTACCTCTTTGGTTTCAATCACATAATCATAGGGATTGGTTTTCCAATCGGCTTTTGCGCCATCGCGCTAAATTTGTGCTTGATAACGTTTATTCGGGGAGAGGAAATCCAGTTTGACCGTGACCTTGCGTGCGGCTTCATCCGTGAGTGCGCCTAAGTACCAATCACCTTGATCCTTCGCTTGGCGAGCAAAGACCACATAGTCACCGACTTCACCGGCCAGCGCGACACTTTGATACCAATCTGTGGGCACATCGCGGATAAATTGGAAGGCATCTAAGTGCTTTTCATAATTGCGCGGCAGATCCGCTGCCATTTGGATTGGACTATAGAGCACAACGTACAAGGCGAGCTGTTTGGTCAACGTGGTCTGCACACGATTTTCTGCATCCAACCCTTTGGGCGCTAAGTCAAAAATCCCCGGAGTAAAGTCCATTGGACCCGCAAGCATGCGGGTAAAGGGTAACATGGCCGTGTGTTCAGGGTTGTTTGGTGGGCTACCCCAAGCATTGTATTCTTGGCCACGGGCACCTTCGCGGGAGATCCAGTTTGGATAGGTTCGGCGCAGGCCTGTGTCTTTAATCGGCTCGTGGGTATTGATACTGATATGGTGTTTCGCAGCCTCGGTGACATTGTGCAAATACTCACCGACCATAAACTGGCCGTCGTGCCACTCGTGACGGGTAATGCCTTTGTCATCTATGCGCTTGATTTGGCCACCATCGGCGACATAGCCCGTCTTGACTTGAGTAACACCATGCTGCTCATACAGGGCGAAGGCATCAGCCATTTGATCGCGATAATGCGTGACTGAACCTGCGGTTTCATGGTGGCCGATTAAACGTACACCTTGCTTTGCTCCGTAGGCTGTGATGGCGGGCAGATCGAAATCAGCATAGGCCTTGGTAAAGCTAAATTGATCGCCGTTGTGGAACCAGTCGCCATCCCAACCTTCATTCCAACCTTCTACCAGTACGCCATCAAACTGATATTGAGCGGCGAAATCCATATAACGTTTTGTTTCACTGGTGGTTGCGCCATGGGTTGGGCCCGAGCCCCAGGTATTTTCGTTTAAGTGCATTCCCCACCAAATACCGACGTATTTCCCTGGTTTTACCCAAGTAACATCGCCGAGTTTATTGGGTTCATTGAGGTTTAGGATAAGGTGCGAATTGAGCAGCCCAGTTGCTTTGTTGGCAATTTGAATGGTGCGCCATGGCGTATAAAAACCCACTTGGGTTTTGACGCGAATACCGTCGGACCAAGGCGTGAGATCCGCCTTAAGTTTGCCATCGCGCTGTTGATCTAAGGTCATGGCGGCAAAGTCCACCAAGGCGGCTTCGTGGATACTTAAGTGCGTACCGTCTGCGAGTTTAAAGGTGAAGGGGGTATGGGTTCTATCGACGTCTTTAAGCGCAGTGGTACGATATAAATATTCGTAGCGATTCCAGCCGCGGGCAGGGATCCACCATGCTGTAGCTTTATCGCTTTTGCCGACATTGAACTCGGTTAACTCGTCTGTGATTGAGAGCGGCGAATTGGCGGGCAGGGCAGCTTGTGGGGCTAAGTGATAGCGAAAGCCAATACCATAGTCAAAGGCTTTAAACTCGACTTCGAGCTGCACCTTGCCGTTGCTTAATACTGCGGTCAGTTGATTGTGCTGATCGCGGATCCATTCCTGCTCGCCCCAAGGTTGTTGCCACTTGTCATCGGCACTTTTTTTCTCGCTGCTGTTAATCTGCAATCCTTGACCGAGTTCACCAAGGGATTGAAAAACTAAGCCTAAGCGGCTCGGTTCTATGACTGTCTTGCCGTGAAAATCGATTTTATATTCGGGGCGGCCAGTATCGTCACTCAAGCTGATTTGAATTTGTTGGTTGGGTGAGCTGACGGTAACGGTTTTGGCAAATACGTTGGCACTAAAGAGGCTAGCCACCGCAAGAGCGATAAGTGTAGGCCACAATAGCGCTTGCGATTGCTTTTGGCGTGATGAGCTCTGGCGAGCGTGACTCTTTGTTAAGTGACGGCCAGTAAACTGAATAGGGTTGGTCTTGATGAACATTCCTTGATCCTTGTTTTTATAATGAATGTGACTCACAGCATACTAGTGGCGATGGCTTTTTAACCGCAACGGCCTGCATACGTATTCACCACATTAAGGCGTGACGTAACAGACGTGACGAGAAGCACTGCGAGGGCACGAACAAAAGATGTGGTTTGCTTTTGACTCGGGTAAACTGCGCGCTTTCTTTTTGCTTAAAAATGCAATTTAGCGTGGGATTTACAGTGGGATTTACAGTATTTGGAGCCGCAGTAGTAAGGTCAAACCGTGAAAATTAACCAACGTTTACAACAGATAAACAGCATGATCAGTGGTCATTACGATCATATTTGGGATTGCTGCTGCGATCATGGTTTACTCGGTATGCTGTTGCTAGAAAGGAGCGCTGCCCGCCATGTACACTTTGTCGATTGTGTGCCTTCGCTGATGCAGGCGCTTGAAGTGCGTTTGCAGCGTTTCTTCCCCGCTGACATATCAGGCCTTAATCCAAACTTAGATCCAGACTTAAACCCAGAAATAGACCCACACTTAAACCTAGACATGGATCCAAATTTAAGTCGTCATACTCAGTGGCAAGTGCATTGCCTTGATGTTGCGGCTTTACCGCTCGCGCAAACCAGTGACAAGGATAAACAGCTGATTATCATCGCTGGCGTGGGCGGTGAACTGCTGGTGGACTTAGTGAAGGCAATTCTAGCCCAATACCCACAGCGGCACCTCGAATTTATTTTGTGTCCCGTGCATCATAATTATTATGTCAGGCAATCACTCACTGCCTTAGGGCTAGGGCTTAAGTCGGAACACTTATTGGAAGAGAATCAACGTTTCTACGAAATCCTCCATGTCAGTACAATCGCGGCTCCAAATGGTCTGCTTATCAGTGCTACGGGTTCGTTAATGTGGCAGACGTTAGATGAAACAAGTTTGCCGCGAGCGCAGCGTTATCTGTCGCAGGTGATTGGTCATTACCTACGCATGCCCACGCATAAGCAAACACCAGAGATTATTGATGCCTATCAGCAGCAATTGGCCCAGCTCTTGAGTGAACATAGTGAGTTTGAATGCGCTTGAGCATTTTTCCGCTTGGGCATTACGCTGAGAACTAAGATGAGCAGCTAAGATGAGGATCAGGCGAAAGAGCTGATGCATCGCGATCTCGTTGTTAATATTATGGGTAAAATAATTTTGGCATAAATCATTAAAAATCAATCTTGTAATCGTTAAAATCTATTAATCACTCGGACTGGACTGAGTGTGATTATTGCCTCTGTGGCAGTTTTTGATCTGCATTTGGCGCATTTTCGTTTATGCTGCGACTCCTTTTCGGCAAATGGCTAAGACTATGCGTTTATTGAGAACCACCCAAGATCCTGCGGTTAACCTACAGACGGCACGCGTTTTTTACCGCAGAGCTGCCCGCGCGATAGTGTTATTGGGTGAAGACATTTTGCTACTTTATACCCAAAAATACCGCGACTACAGCTTACCCGGAGGCGGAATTGACGATGGCGAGAGTCTCGAAGATGGACTGATCCGCGAGCTTCAGGAAGAAACCGGTGCCTTAGACATTCAAGTGTTAGCGCCCTTTGGTCGCTATGAAGAGTTTCGACCTTGGTACCGTGAAGGAGCGAATGTAGTGCACATGGAGTCATTCTGTTATGTGTGCCGTATTGACATCACACTGGGCGAGCGTGGTTTAGGTGAGACTCGATTAGAAGCCCATGAGATAAAAAATGGCATGCGACCTGAATGGCTTAATATTCATCAAGCTATCGCCCATAACGAAGATATTCAGCGCAATCATCCCCATAAAGGCCAATCAATAGAGCGTGAAACTTTTCTGCTAAAACAGATAGTATTGGAATGTTTGTAAGTTTTACCATTTTTAAATCATAACTTTAATCTATGATTTTATTTCACGTCAAACTTAGTTAGCTTGGTTTGTTGGCGATTGAACGCCGTTATTTTAACCTGATCTTTTAAGTGGATATGCTTCGAGTCTGTGTCTGACTCAGTGGATGTTTAAGGCAATTTCTCACTCTTTTGCCGCAGCAAGGAAGATAATGCAGATTATTTTATTGACCCACGAGCGCGAGTTAACCCGCAAAACGAATACTGGCCAACTCGCGTTAGCCGCATTCCCTGAAGAGGTGAAAAGTATCGTCTGGTCGAGAACGGCACCTGATAACGATTTAGTGGCTATGTTGGCATCGCAGCAGGCTAAACTGTTGTTTCCAGCAAGTGATACTGAGCACACTGGGCCCATTGATCATAATGCCTTAGATACGGTTTTAGCTGAGCCAGCGCTCTCGAACGCACAAGCCTTGTTAGTGCCTGCGCAATCTACAGCCATAGCAGCACAACGGATGCCGAACCAAGTGGTGATTTTAGATGCGACTTGGCAGGAGGCGCGTAAGATGCTGCGCCAGAGTCCCTATCTCAAAACAGCCGCACGAGTCAGTTTGCCGCCACTTATGCCTGAATCCGCCTTTATATTGCGGCGTAATCAGCAAGAAGGGGGCTTGTGTACCGCAGAATGTATTATTGCGCTTTGGCGCCAGTGTGGCAGAGCAGAACAAGCGACGCTATTAGCGTCGCTGTTTACTGAATTGAATAACCGTACTTGATTGCAGTGTTTGAGAGAGTGTTCGAGGAAGTGCATGAATAGATAATTAACGACTTTTAGCTTTGACCCATAGATAAATCACTGTCAGCTGAATCACCATCTGTTAAGTCATAGTCATTTAAATCAGAGCCAGTTAAATCACCATCAGTTAAATCATAGTCATTTAAATAACAGTCAGATAAATACACAGAAAGTGGCTCATGGCACCGCCGAGCACAAACAAATGCCAAATGGCATGATTGAATGGAATGCGTTTACCGACGTAGAATACAACCCCTAAGGTGTAAAATAACCCGCCTAAGATCAATAGATTAAAGCCTACCTCTGACATCGCCGCCGTTAAATCGCCCATCACAGTGACACATAGCCAGCCCATAGCGAGATACAAGACTAAGCTTAACTTTTTGAATTTGTGAATAAACAGTGTCTTAAATAGGATCCCACCAATTGCAAGCGACCAAATAGCCGTTAAAATCACTATCGACTGCGTGCCTTGTAAGCTTATCAGCATCAAAGGTGTGTAAGTTCCTGCAATTAAACAGTAAATAGCGCAGTGATCGGCGATCTTCAGTTTATGTTTCCAGCCTGAATGGCTAACGCTGTGATATAACGTCGAGCATAGGAAAAGCACTATGATGCTCGCACCATAAATGGTTACGCCCGTAAGTTGAATTGGCGTTAGGTGATCTTGACCTTTAAGCAGCATGAGCACCAATGCCACAATCCCCGCAATGACACCTAGGCCATGGGATACACTGTTAGCGATCTCTTCTTTGATACTATATGGTCCAGATTTTACCGGGTTTTTAACTGTGTTTGGCTGTTCGGTAACACTTTGACTCGACATGGTAGATACACACTCGTAAACGATAATGACTGAGTCTATCAGTTAGAAAAATAAATCACCATATTTAAGCGTACACTTGTAAGCTTAAATTTATGGTTGGCTTCTATTTTTCATCTTTTAGATTTTTAACGCCGTCTTGCACTCCCATCAGTGCATCGCATTGATGATGCTACTCGCTTCAAGACGTGAGATTTAACATTCAATTTAGCGCGATTATGATCCCAATTCCCAGCCTTATTTGTCTTAACTGGCAAGTGACTTATCAAGCACTGGCGTAAAGTACTGTGCTTGTAGCAGGTTGCATTCGCATTGAACTTTGCTCTGTTTGCCTCCTCTAATCTGCGTTGAGCACTCGTAAGTAAATGCAATCAATAGATAATTCGCTTTCAATATTCACCAACCCGATATTGGATTGATATTGAATTAGAGTGTAATCGTTCCACGTTAAGCATCATTGAAATCAATGGATACTATACAAAACCTAAGGATGGATTTTGCCTTTTCAACATCAACCCAAGGCCGCGCCTTTATTGACAGCATCTCCTACAGCGATAGCGATTGGAGATGATGTCGATAGTGCTTTGCTGATTTCGGTCACATCGCCAGAAGGTGAGACTTTTATCGCCTTTGATCATCAGCTCGGTGAACTGGATGCTGCTCAAACGCCTGTTTTTACCACTAATGCGGAGCCATTAGCGTTCAATAGCGGTGCAGGCTTTTTAGTCACTGAGCATGACACCCAAGCTATAGACCAAGAGCAAGCCCAAGATTTGGTACTGCAAGAAATCCGTGCTGAACATCAAGATCAAGATAAATTGGTTTCTGAATCTGAATCCAAACCTGAACTGTCTAGGACGATACAAACTAGTGCTCAGGGATTGGGGACGGGATCCGTTTTGCGTGCTCGTCAGCCGTATTTCAAAGGATTCAGTTTGTTATTTTTTGTGCTCTTAGTGCATGCGTGTTTATTTTTACTTATCTGCATTTTGTGGCGCCCGCAGTTAAATCCCTTTGGATTGAAGGAAATAGAAAGCCGTGGCCCTAAAGTGACAGCGATCAAGGCTTACTTTATTTATGCTCCCGCGGTAGAGAAAGCCGAAACCTCGGAGTCCAAAACTGAGATCAAGACCGAGGATAAGACTGAAGCGACAAGTTCTGTTACGCCTACAATTGTTCCCACACCTCAAACTCAAGTGAAGCCTCTGCCAATACTTGAAAAGGTCATGCCTGAAACAATAGCACCCGAAAAGGCCGTCTCTGAAAAAGTAGAGTCGGAAAAAGTGAACCCAGATACGGTTAAACCGAACATCACTCAATCGAGCCAATCTCAATCAAAGAAAACTCAATCAATTGCCCCAAGTGATGAACAACCCACTGAAACGATGGCAACAAAACCAACGAATACGTTGGATACCTCAGAATTAAAGCCGCAGCTTGGCGCTAAGAGCTCGCCTGCAGCAGAAGGTGAGAGCACAATAGCGACAAGCTCAAGCATGAGTTTATTCACCCAGCAATATTTTGAACGTCAGCGCGAGCAAGCGCTCGATGCTCTCGTCATTGAACAGGCCGATAAGTTCACCCGGAAATCGAATATGAGTGAAATGAGCCCAGAGATGGAGGTGCTATTTGTCCCTAATGCTGATGATTTCGGTGGCACAACGAGTCTAGATTTACCCTTAGACCCAAATCGTATTGTGCGTAAAGGGGATACTTGTTATCGCGTGGTACAAGTCGGCACTCAAGTTAATCCTAACGCCGAAAATTTAGGTTTTCCCATTAACTGCAGTGGCAAAAAAATCAATCAAGCTATTAATGATGCCATTCAATCTCGATTAAACAAAATGATGCTCAAACCCCATAAATAGTGACTTTCTTTTATGATTTATTTTCATGCTAATTATGAATTTTTTAGTTTAATTTTATTTAATCAATTAAAAACAATGAATTATGAATCTTTATTTTGGATTGGTGGTTAAGGTTTTTAATTGCTTTTTTCCTTGTTTGTTGCTGCCGCTTCTGTCTATACTGCCCACTCATCTTGTCGGAGTGCCTCTTGGCTGAGACCGTTTATTCGGGATCCGTTGAACCTGATCAGGTTAAAACCTGCGAAGGAAACAAGCGTAATAACACACATTAAATCGCTAAAATAGACGGCTTGAACACCTGTTTACTCAGCAGTGTTTTAAGCCTTAATGTTTAGATTTAATCGTTATTGAGCAGGGTAACTCAATTTTTGAAGCCAGTGTTGGCCACAAAAGTTGATTGCCATGTCCAGCTATCAACAACGCAATTCTCCAGACAAGCAACTCCATTTTTTAACGTGAGATTGCTTATGTCCAGTTCAAACCCAAACCCAGCTGTAGCTGCCAATGCGATAGAAATCACAGCACCAGAATCGACAATCCCTAATAAATCGACAGTGCCTAATAAATCGGCTGAGTCTAGTCAATCAATCGTGCCTAAGGCGCCGAGTCGCCGCGAAACCCGTGCGCAGTCCCAAGCCTTTATCGATACGTTAGCGCCACTGCAACATCCTAATTCACAAAAGATTTATCTCGAAGGTTCCAGTGCCGATATTCGCGTTGGCATGCGGCAAATTCTGCAGACTGACACATTTGTCGGCGGTACTGATGATGCGCCTATCATGGAAAAAAATCCGCCAATCCGCGTGTATGATTGCGCCGGACCTTATTCCGATCCTGAGGCCGACATCAATGTGCGTCTAGGCCTTGGTAAATTAAGACAAAACTGGATCCTAGCCCGCAACGACACAGAGCAATTATCCTGCGCGACCTCAGACTTTACCCAACAAAGACTCGCCGACGACGGTTTAGATCATCTGCGTTTTGAGGCAGGCTCGAGTGCCATTGTCCGCCCACGCAGAGCGCTGCAGGGCAAACGAGTCAGTCAATTACACTATGCCCGTCAAGGGATTATCACGCCAGAAATGGAATATGTGGCGATCCGCGAGAACATGGCACTTGCGCAAGTACAGGATGAAATCCTCAATCGTAAAGCCAAGGGCGAAGCCTTTGGTGCCTTAGTCGGCGAACCGATTACCGCCGAATTTGTCCGCGCCGAAGTTGCCCGTGGCCGCGCGATTATTCCGCTGAATATTAACCATCCCGAAGCCGAACCTATGATTATCGGGCGTAACTTTCTGGTGAAAGTGAACGCCAATATCGGTAACTCGGCGGTGACGTCTTCCATCGAGGAAGAAGTGGAAAAGCTCGTCTGGTCTACCCGTTGGGGCGCAGATACGGTAATGGATTTATCCACGGGTCGTTATATTCACGAAACCCGCGAGTGGATCATCCGCAACTCACCAGTGCCCATCGGCACAGTGCCGATTTATCAAGCGCTGGAGAAAGTGAACGGCGTGGCAGAGGATTTAACGTGGGAAGTGTTCCGCGATACCTTGATTGAACAAGCTGAGCAAGGTGTTGATTACTTTACTATTCATGCTGGTGTGCTGCTGCGTTATGTGCCGATGACAGCTAAACGTGTTACTGGGATCGTTTCTCGCGGCGGTTCAATTATGGCCAAATGGTGCCTGAGTCATCACAAGGAAAACTTCCTCTACAGCCATTTTCGTGAGATCTGTGAGCTTTGCGTCGCCTACGATGTATCCCTGTCTTTAGGTGATGGTATGCGTCCAGGCTCAATTGCCGACGCTAATGATGCCGCCCAGTTTGCAGAGCTTGAAACCTTAGGTGAGCTAGTCAAAATCGCGTGGGAATACGACGTACAAACCATTATCGAAGGGCCGGGACATATCCCGATGCAGCTCATTAAAGAGAACATGGACAAGCAGTTAGTTCACTGCGACGAGGCGCCGTTTTACACCCTTGGCCCACAAATCACCGATATTGCACCTGGGTATGATCATTTCACCTCCGGCATAGGCGCGGCCATGATAGCTTGGTACGGCTGCGCCATGTTGTGTTATGTAACACCAAAAGAACACTTAGGATTACCGAATAAACAAGATGTTAAGCAAGGTTTGATTGCTTATAAGATTGCTGCCCACGCCGCCGATGTGGCCAAAGGTCATCCGAGTGCGCAAATTCGTGATAATGCGCTGGCAAAGGCGCGGTTCGAATTCCGCTGGGAAGATCAATATAATTTAGGACTCGATCCTGAAACCGCGCGCGCTTACCACGATGAATCTTTACCGCAGGAATCCGCTAAAGTCGCGCATTTTTGCTCTATGTGCGGCCCTAAATTTTGTTCGATGAAAATCACCCAAGATGTGCGCGCCTATGCCGCAGGTTTAGAGGCGGCACAAGCGAAGGCGGATCAAGTTGAAGCTGCTGACCAAGCCATGCAAGTCACAGTCAAGACGCCGCAGGAGTTGGAAGCGGCAATGGCGCTAAAATCGGCACAATTTGCTGCTTCGGGCGCCGAGATCTATCACGTGAAAGACAAGCTTGTCGCCGAAGCAGAGGAAGCCTAATTATGTCGGGTATTCATGGGGGTAATTCGCCCATGAATACCGCTCGCCCCGCATTTGTTTGGACCATAGCCGGTTCAGACAGCGGCGGCGGTGCCGGTATTCAGGCGGACTTGGCCACGATTCAAGATTTGGGTTGTCACGGTTGCAGCGTGATCACCACAGTGACGGCGCAAAGCTCAGTGGCGGTCACTTTAGTTGAGCCCGTATCAGCGGCGATGTTAATGGCTCAGCTGACGACTCTACTTTCCGACTTGCCACCCAAAGCAATTAAAATCGGCTTACTGGCAGATCAAACTCAAGTGGCATTGCTGGCAGATTGGATCGCGAGTTTTAAAATCCAGTATCCATCTGTGCCTGTGATTGTCGATCCAGTGATGGTCGCCAGTTGTGGCGATGCATTAGCAGTAGATAACTGTCAGGATGTAAAAAGTGCGGCCAAATCAGCCTTAGATTTTAGGCCTTTCAAAGGTTTAATCGAACTTATCACGCCCAATGTGCTTGAACTTAGGCGGTTAACTCACAGCGATGTTTCGACCAAATCGCAGTTCGTTGCTGCAGCACAGGCTTTATCCCAGAGTTTAGATTGCAGTGTGCTCGCTAAAGGGGGCGATGTGAGTGGTAGCACTGATATTCTTGATGATACTCATGCTAAAACTCACGATAACACTCATGCTCAAACTCAGGCTAACGTTAATGTTAGCACTCTCGATAGCAACGGCTGGGATCATGGGCTTGCTGAGGATTATCTGGTTTGCCATCAAGTACGCGCTAGCTCTGAGCTGCATCAAAATGGGCGTTTCTGGTTGGCAAGCCCGCGGGTTAATACTCGTCATAACCATGGTAGCGGCTGTACTTTGTCATCGGCCATTGCCGCCGTGTTAGCGCAGGGTTTTGTATTGCAAGATGCGGTGGTTGTTGCAAAAGCCTATGTGAGTCAAGGCTTAAGCTCGGCGATTGGTTTAGGGCAAGGTCCAGGGCCGTTGGCCCGCACGGGGTGGCCCAATGACTTGTCCCGCTATGCAAAGATAAGGCTGTGTGATGGTATTGACATTGACCAAGACAGCCATGCTGGTCATGACTTACCCGAAGCGGTTCTGGTGAATACAACCTCGACGCCAGCTCAAAATATTTTATCCCACGGTTTTAAAGTGCTCGATGCCGATCTTGGTGTTTATCCCGTGGTGAGTGATTTAACCATGTTGGAGAGTTTGTTAGTTGCCGGCGTTAAAACCGTGCAGTTACGGATAAAAACCGATTCAAGCGAGTCAACTGCTGCAGTGTTAGCCGAATCTGATTCAGGTAAGTCAGCGCTAGGTAGATGTGAGTCAGGCAAATCTAAGTCAGGCGAACCTGAGTTAATTGGCTCTGAATTAGAGGCAAAAATTCAAACGGCTATTGCCTTAGGCAAGCATTTTAATGCGCAGCTTTTTATCAATGATCACTGGCAGTTAGCGATAAAATACCATGCCTTTGGGGTACATTTAGGCCAAGAAGATCTCGCCGTTACCGACTTAGCGGCCATTCAAGCCGCTGGACTCGCGTTAGGTCTATCCAGCCACAGTTATTTCGAGTTGCTATTGGCGCATCAATACTCGCCATCCTACATAGCGCTTGGGCATATATTCCCAACCACGACGAAGCAAATGCCTTCGGCGCCCCAAGGGCTCGCAAAACTTAAGCACTATGTGGCGTTACTCCAAGACCATTATCCCTTGGTCGCCATTGGCGGCATCGACTTAGATAATCTGGCAAAGGTGAAAGCTACTGGGGTAGTCAATATTGCTGTGGTGCGCGCAATAACGAAAGCTAAGGATCCGTTAGCAGCGTTCGCAGAGCTGAGCCAAGCTTGGGAGCAATGTAGCTTGTCTGATGAACTGGCTGTAAAGCATGAGTTGGATGCAAAGCATGAGTGAAAAACCACCGCTTTCTCACGCAGAGGTTCTTTGCGACGGAACACAAAGCGCTCATACACTCAGTGATGCCAATTTCATCCGTTATTCTCGGCAAGTCTTATTGCCAGAGGTCGGTGAGGCAGGGCAATTGCAATTGGTCGACGCCAGCGTTGTTATTGTAGGGCTTGGCGGCTTAGGGCAATTGGCGGCGCAGTATCTGGCTTGTGCTGGCATTGGCAACTTGACCTTAATCGACATGGATAAGGTTGAAGTTTCGAATCTACCAAGACAATTGCTATTCAACGATGCTGATATTGGACTTAATAAGGCGCGAGTTGCCAAGAAAAAACTTAATCATTTAGCGCCGCAGTGCACTGTTACTGCCTATGAAACAGTATTTAGTGCTGAGACATCAGCTCATCACTTCGCTGAGGTTTTACAATTAAAACAACAGGGTAAAAGAGTACTTGTGCTTGACTGCACAGATAATTTTGCGACTCGCCAATCCATTAATCGCTGCTGTATCGAAGCTGCTTTACCTTTAGTCAGTGCATCAATAGCAGCATTTAGCGGTCAATTGTTTGCAGTCGACCAAATGCGGTTCCCCTCTGGTGGTTGTTATCACTGTATTTTCCCCGCACAGACGAGAGTGTCGCAGAGCTGTAGTACCCAAGGCGTACTCGGGCCGAGCGTGGGCGTGATGGCGTCAATGCAATCTTTGGTGGCCATGCAACTCTTGCTGAGTGTGAATAGCGGTGGTGATGAACCGAAAAATGCCTTGTTGGGGCGTTTTTGGCGCTTTGACGCTAAATCGCTTTCATGGACAGCGGCTGCATTAACGCGGGATCCCCATTGTGACGTGTGTTGTCCCAAAGGGGCTTATCTATCATCAAATAAAGATAGTCTTGAGGTTTGATATGATTTTAATTCACATAAACAATATCCCGCAGTCGTTATCTGAACCAACGTCACTCGAGGCTGTGATCCTCGCACAAAATATTGCCCTCGATTCGGTTGCTATCGTATTGAATGCTGAGGTCGTTCCGCGCAATCGCTGGCAATCTATTCTCTGCCAACATGAAGATAAATTAGAACTTTTTTCAGCAGTGGCGGGAGGCTAATATGTTAACGATTGCCGATGTGGAGTTTGAATCACGGTTATTTACCGGAACGGGAAAATTCAGCAATAGCCAAGTGATGCTTGAGGCGATAACGGCTTCAAAATCGCAGTTAGTGACAGTCGCGATGAAAAGAATTGATTTTAAAATGGGGCTTGATGATTTGCTCATGCCGTTACGTCAAGCGGGTGTACAGCTATTGCCTAACACTTCGGGGGCGAGAAACGCCAAGGAAGCGGTGTTTGCGGCTGAGCTTGCCCGTGAAATGCTGGGAACTCATTGGATTAAGCTCGAAATCCATCCAGACCCTAAGTACCTAATGCCCGATGCGATTGAAACCTTAGATGCGGCCAGAATCCTCTGTGAGAAAGGCTTTATCGTGATGCCCTATGTGCATGCCGATCCTGTGCTCTGTCGCCGCTTGGAAGAGGTGGGCTGCGCTGCGGTTATGCCACTGGCGAGTCCGATTGGCAGTAATCAAGGTTTAGTCACTGAAAGCTTTTTAAAAATCATCATAGAGCAGGCGCGGGTGCCAGTGGTGATCGATGCCGGCATTGGCGCACCTTCGCAGGCTGCGCGGGCAATGGAGCTGGGCGCCGATGCGGTGCTCGTCAACACGGCCATCGCCAGCAGCGCGTCGCCGAAAGTGATGGCCGAGTGCTTTAAGGAGGCGGTGCAATGCGGCAGACGGGCCTTTGAAGCAGGGCTTGGCCGAGTACAAACGGGCGCGGTACAGACCAGTCCTCTGACGGGATTTTTAAATCAATGAGTTTTGTAGCGGAATTTACCAACATCCCACGGGATAAACTGTTACTCGATTTGTATTCTTGCACAGCCCAAGATGTCGAGCGGGCGTTAGTGAGTCCAGCAGGGGATTTACGTTGCTTACTGGCCTTGTTATCACCTGCGGCTGAACCTTATATCGAAACCATGGCACAACATTCAGCGGCGCTTACGCGGCAGAGATTTGGCGCGAATCTGGGCATGTATTTACCGCTATACGTCTCAAATCTGTGCGCTAATGAATGTGATTACTGTGGTTTTAGCATGAGTAACAAACTCAAGCGCAAGACCTTGAATGAGCAGGAGTTGATGGCCGAGATGGTCATTATCAAAGATAGGGGGTTCGATTCTATTTTACTGGTGTCGGGTGAGCATGAAACTAAGGTCGGTATCGATTATTTTAAGCAAATGTTGCCATTGGTAAAGCAGCAATTTAGCCATGTGGCGATGGAGGTCCAACCCATGAGTGAGGACCATTATCGCCAGTTAGTCGCGCTAGGTTTAGATGCTGTGATGATTTATCAGGAGACCTATCAGCCCGAGACTTATGCTCGTCACCATTCCCGAGGTAAAAAAATGGATTTTGCCTATCGTTTAGCAACACCGGACAGAGTTGCGGCGGCGGGGGTCGATAAAATTGGTCTTGGGGTGTTACTGGGGCTGGATGATTGGCGTTTAGATGCGTTAATGATGGGATATCATATTGACTATTTAGAGCGTCGCTATTGGCGCACTCGCTTTAGTATTTCGCTGCCAAGGTTAAGGCCTTGTACTGGCGGGATCACCCCAAAAGTTATGCTATCGGATTTAGGTTTAGTACAAATGATTTGTGCATTTAGACTTTTTAATCATCAGCTTGATATCAGTATGTCGACAAGGGAAAGCCCTGAGCTGAGGGATAATCTTTTGCCACTTGGAATTACTCAAATCAGTGCGGGTAGTTCGACACAACCAGGGGGCTATCAAGCACCCGACAGTCAACTCGATCAATTTGAGATAAGCGATGATCGCAGCGTCGAGCAAGTCATCGAACAGATGCAAAGGCAGGGTTTTAATCCCGTATTTAAGGATTGGGAAGCCAATTGGATCACGGGATAAATAAGACCGTAAATAAATGGTGAGAATGCGGATAAAACCTGTACTTTTGCAGGTGATTGGTCAATAATTGACCCATTAATCACAGCGTGCAGGAATACCGTTATGCAAATCCAATCTGCTTATTCATCCGGTCTGCAAGGCTTGCAAAGTGCTCAATCTGGGCTCACTCAAGCAACAATAGATGTGGCTAAACCTACACCGACTCAAAGTGCGGCTCCGGCTGAATCTACAAGAGATGTTGCGCAGCCTGATAAAACCTCGGCGTTACTTACCGCTAATGAGTCATTAAGACAAGGGGAAGCGTCAACAGAAGTGATTGAAACTGATTCTGAAACGATAGGTTCGATCATTAATATTAAGGTGTAAATATCATGTCGGTTGTGGCGCTATCACCTAAGGTTGGAGCGCCATCCTCTTCATTTTCGGCACATGATAAGATGCTAAGCTCGAATCTAAGCCAGAGTCAAGCTAATAGCACTTATCAAGGAGCCAGCGCTCACACTGCAGGCTCCGCAAAAATTGAAGCGAGTGGTGTCCATGAACTACAGGTTACTGGAACTTCATTTGCTCCAGTTCAAGCCACGCCTATTACTTCATTAGCTGCTAACATTTCCCTATCTCTCCACTCACCACCAAATGTGTCTTTTGCTGCTTCTAGTGCTGTTTCATCAACTGCTGCATCTGTACTTCCTGTACTGAATGGTGCAAGCCAAATACTCGAGGTCGCTCCTTTTTCCGTACCAACGCCAAGGAGCAATCCTCAGGTAAATACGTTAAATGATCGAGCTAGCTTACATGCCGATGCGAGTTTTAGTTTGTTAACAGGACCAAGATCCATTTCTGGTGTACGCGGGGGACAGATTGCGGCACCTATTTCTACTCAGGTATTTTCGCCAGTCGCGGGTACGAGTAATAGCGGACTTGGGGTAAATTCCTTGGCTACAATAAGTCCAAATCTCAGTGTAACGAGCAATATTCCCGTTGATATTTTTACGCCTCTGAGTCCATCAATTGGTACGAGTGGTACTGATATTCCTGCTTTCAATCCATCAAGCACGGGTGATGTTTCTCCAATAATGCCTGATTTAGCTACTGTGTTTGGACCACAAACAGTCTTTACTGGAGCTGCGTTAGTTGATCCCACTACGACCGATTCTGCAATCAACAGTTCTGTAAATAAGAGTGCTGTAAATAAGAGTGTAGCAACGAGTGCAGGGCCTGTTGGCCAGTCAAACTCTACGCAAACCGTAGATCAATCCGCTAGCAATGATGTTGCTCAACCGACGGTCTTAGAACAATTTACTCAAGTTTTTGGTGAAGCTCAGGCTAGTCCTGTAGATGTTCCTGCGACAGCGTCTAACCCAGATGATAGTCAACAAGTCTTAGCTGCTGTCTTTGCTCCAAATGATAATCAGCTTGAAAAGCAAGTACAGGAAGAAGAATCGCGGAAACAGCAAATAGCAGCAGCGGAAGAGGCAAAACAGCAATCACTGGTTCAACAGGCTCAAAAACAAGAGATACAAGCCCAAGAAAAAGTGCAGGCTCAACAGCAACAGCAAGTCGATGAACTTAAAACTCGAGATTCAGAGGTTAAAGCCCATGAGCATGCCCACGCAACCGTCGGAGGACAATACGCTCAGAGCCCGAGTTTTAAGTATGAAAAGGGTGCTGATGGCCAACGTTACGCCACCGATGGCGAAGTGCAGATTGATGTCTCTCCAGTGGGAGGCGACCCGCTTGCAACGATAAACAAAATGAAGCAAGTTTATGCCGCAGCAATGGCTCCTGTTGACCCGTCATCAGCGGATATCCGTGTTGCCGCGGAAGCCTTGCAAAAAATGAATGAAGCTAAAGTGATGCTGGCAGAGGAGCGACAAAAACAAATTGTTGACTTGCAAACGGCTCAAACATTAATAGACGCAGATGCACAAATCAAAGAGTTGCCACCGTTAGAAAAACATACACCTGTCGTGACGGGAGACGTTGATGAGTCAGGTAATATTGCTCAGCCCCAAGAGGCGGTATCCACCCCTGCATCTACTGCGCTTGATAAGCTAAAACAAGCGATCGAGGCGCAAACGGCCAATACGAGAGTCATTGATACGGGGTCGAAAACCACTTCTGATATCAGTGACTCAGTCACTACATCGACCACAGTGGAAACGATTGAGCCACCGACCGCAACTTTAGCATTTGGAGATGCTTCAACTTCAGCGGATTTAGCGACGGGTTTTATCTCAAGATCCGATAGTGCTGCAAGCCGTTATTATACTGCGGTTGCACAAGCCAGTGCTGGGCCTTCAGCTCGTGTCGATATGACGTCGCAAGCCAATATTCAGCCTTCTTATCTAGCATCTTCAAATGAGCTGCCTAGCAATTTGCAATCTACGGATGTTTTGTCCGCAAACGATGTAAATGAGCAGTCTTCAAATATCAGTGCTAGCGCGAATACGAATGTGTCTTTGCAGAGCGAGTTATATGTGGGGGATGACCTCTTGCAGGAGACGGGATTTATTCAGCAGCAATATTTGGGTGATCAACAAGCGCGCTATGTCGACTTTAGTGTGTAAGATTAGGCTTTAACTATTCTCATGATTCGCTGTTCATCATCTTTTTCGAAACAACCTCTCAGTACCACTAAGAACTAACCATTTAATCAGCAGTTGGCATTTATCGTTTTGCTCACTCGAATTGATAACTCGTTTGGTATCTTGCTGTTAATGACTATTCGTCGTTTCAATTCCATGCTGTTTTAAAATCAAGGAAGCAAGCAGTTTTGATGCAGGCCCTTGTTGATCTCTATTAGGGATCACTAAGCTCAACATGATGCGACGTTTTTGGCTACCCTCAAGATGTAAACGTACTAGATTACCCGAAGCCAATTCTTCTTGGACTAAGAAAGAGGGGATCCAACAGAAACCAATACCTTGATTTAAAATGACTTTAGCTTCATGGAAGTTAGAGACTGTCCATCGCTGCTCTGCTTTGAGCCAGCCGATATCAATGTTGGATTGCACTCCAGTATCTTTAATCACTAACTGTAAATATTGTGCCAGTAGTTTATCGTCTTCAATTGTGCCTAAATCAGCGAGTGGATGATTTGGATGACAGACGAGGTAGAGTTCTTGTTCACATAAGGGTTCGGATAAATACCCTTTAGGCGGCACCCCTGCACAGATAGCAATATCGACTTTACTCTGCAGAATGAGCTCTTGAGTACCGGTGATCACTGAGTCCAGCATGATGATTCGAGTGCCACGACTGTGGGGCAGAAACGCATTGAGGGCACACACTAAGCTTTCCATCGGATAGATAATTTCACGGGCAATAGTGAGTGTCGGCTCCCACCCTTGTTCAAGATTACTCGCAAGTTGTTCTAACTCGTTGACGGCTTGGGTGACATGCCGTGAGCGGCGCAGCAGCACTTCGCCCTGCGGGGTGAGATAGGCTTTACGGCCTTTGACTTCGAGTAGCTCGATACCTAATTGATGCTGTAATTTGGCAACGGCATGGTTAAGTGACGATTGACTCTTGTTGAGTTTTTCGGCCGCTTGGGCATAGCCGCCAAAATCGACCACCGCTTGCAAAATACGCCATTGTTCTAAGGTAGATTTAGCTCGAGTCATTATAATCTCAAAAAAACGATAGATTGAGGCTTATAGTGGCCACTTCTTACGACTTTTTCAATTAAATATCATAGCGTCAGTCATTCCCACGACATATAGATAGTTATGTCGCGCTAAGTTATTGAGGGGATAGAGAGGTTAATCATGACGATTTTCAGTGTTTGCGCCCGAGCGAGTCACAAACACATCCTAAGCATTCACACTTAAAACGCACAAGAACCTATTGCGTCGAAAGCTTGATTGTTGGAATTGTCAGCATGTTCTGAAGCGGCGCTATTTGAGATCCTTTGGATCAGCGCAGCACTATCAACGGGGGCGCCAATGACCGCTTTTAATTGGTCACTTAAGCTTAAAGCGTCTTCATTGATGACTAATACATTGAATAATTTGAGTTTGTCTTGGCAGTTGAATGTGGATTGATCTATCAGCCTGGCTAGCGATGCTTGCCAGAGTGATTGGTAGTAGAGCGGTCCTTCGTTGGCGATAGCATTGAAGCTATAAGGATAATCTTGTGTTTGTGGCCAGTCTTGACCAAAGCTCGCATTAAACTCCGCACCGAGATCGGGGTAGACTTGTGCACTTGAGTTTTGGTAAAAGTTGACTGCAACCTTAGCGCGAAAGACTTTAAGCTGCTTCGAATAAGCTTTAGCCAGTGTTTCACGCTCCTGTAAATAGGTGTGCTCAAATTGCGGAAATAGTTGATGGCGCAGTACTTCTGCTAACCAGAGGCTCGCCACAAAATAGCTATCTTGACTCTGTCCCATGGCATTGTTGAGGTAGAAATGGCTCGCTTTAGCAAGGGAAGTGACAGCCTCTGCGATGGATTCGGTTAATTGCTCAATGTCTTTGTAGTTACTCAGCTGTGGTTTGAGATCCAACGCTTGTTGTCCAAATTGCTGGCCGAGTACACTTTGACGCAATGTTTGCTGTTGACTACCTTGCTGTGGATTTGGGTTGTACGCCACATAGATTTCACCTAACAATCTTTGCTGGTGGTAGACCCTGATGATATGCGGCCGATTAGTAACGGTTGGTGTTTTCTCGACCTTAGCGGTTTCTATGGTCTCAAAGTGTAAACCAAACACTTGCAGATAAGTAAAGCTGCGACTCAAGACGTCAGAAGTTTGCCATGTCGGCCCCTTGGCTGATGCTTGTTGTGACAGGGTTCGCCCAATATCCCAGGGAGCCACTTGCAGATCTTGGGTTTGGCTATCAAGAAAAGCTTTGACTAATTCAGGGGACGATAACTGCTGCGAACTAAGCACTAATGCGCTGTAATCGGTAAAGCCTGCAGCAGTGGCGGCTTGTTGGCGCTGCTCAGCAATTCGCTGTAATGCCGTTTGATTGGTTTCACTGGCTCTGACTTGGTAGGCCTGCCATACATTTTGGCGACATACGGCGTTTTCCTGCGTCAGTAAGTAACTGGCGATAGTGCCAGAAAAGTCGCTCTGCTTTGAATTGTCGGGCTTCGGCTCGTCACTTTTATCCTCTTTTTTATGCAGATGTTGCTGCTGAGTCACTTCAGGTTGGCATTGGCTGCCATTGAAGGCAAGACTAAATTGTTGACTGCCTAACCCTTGGCCTATGCTGGCTTGTGCAGTATGTAATTTCGCTTTCTCCTCGGCGCTCCAATGTTGTTGTAGCAATTGTTTAAGCTGTTGGCTCAGTAGTATTTGTTCTGCATTGCCTTGGGCTAAGGCGTAGGCTAGTTGGCTCAATTCAGTTTGGCTGAGAAGTTGCGACAGGGTGTCGGCGAGGTGTAACTGGCATTGCAGTAAACCTTCGCGCTCTTCACTCGGTAAGTTAAACCCACGGTAATAGTTGAGTCTGTCGTTGATATTATTAAGCCCTAACATCTGTTGCTCAAAAATAAGCGCGCGCTGGGCCAAGGTTAATTCAGATGCCGTTAAACGCGCATTGGCGAACACAGTCGCAAGATCAATACTTGGCAAACGCAGGCATTGTTCAACTAAAAGGGGAACAGGGCTTGGCGCCGCATAGGCGGCATTCGTAACATAAAGGCTCAAGCCAAACAGGCTAACCAGTAAAGTGGGTTTTAACATGGGTTATGTGTTCTGCATCTGTGATGGAATGAGTTAACTTTGACTTAGTATCCAATTGAGTTAGCTTCAAGTCATTGTTATGCATGAAACCCTGTTCTGTTCTGGATGTCAACGATAAGGGTGGGAGTCGTAAATGTATTGCTATTCAAGGAAGGAGTTACACTGAGCAGCTGAACACTTACATATTCCTGATGAACTAGATGAACTAGATGAACTAGATGAACTAGATGAACTAGATGAATGGTGATCTTTTGGCTTTTGATATCAGCCATTACCAACTCAAACCCTGAGGACGCAATGACTGATATTCGCTTACTTCAGACTGAAAAGGTTAGTTTAAATCCTGATTAGGTTGATTTTTCACTGCGATAATCGTGGCACGTTTGGGCGCAGGATAACCTTCAACCGTTTTGGTGATGTCGTTAGGATCTAGGTATTCAACCAGTGATTCGTTGGGCATCCAGTCGGTACGGCGTTGTTCGGCAAGGGCAGTGACATCGGTATCGACACAACGGATATCAGTGAAATCACACTTCTTTAACCAGAGTATGAGCGCAGCAACAGATGGAATGAACCATACATTATTCATTTTGCCATATCTATCTTGAGGCACGAGTACGGCATTTTCGTCGCCATCTATCACTAAGGTTTCTAGCACGAGCTCACCACCGGTGCGCAATTGATCACGCAGCTGTAACAAGTGATCGATAGGCGAACGTCTGTGATACAAAACACCCATGGAGAAAACCGTATCGAATGCATCGAGCGGTGGCAGCTCTTCAATACCCAATGGTAACAAGTGCACAGGATGATGTATGCCAGCTAAACGTTTGACTGCTTCAAACTGACATAAAAACAACGGCGAAGGGTCGATACCGACGACACGTTTGGCTCCTGAGCCCAACATGCGCCACATGTGATAACCACTGCCACAACCGACATCGAGTACAGTGCGGTTTTTAAGCGGCGAAATATGTTGCTTAACGCGGTCCCATTTCCAGTCACTGCGCCATTCGGTATCGATATGGATGCCATGAATGTGGAAGGGGCCTTTACGCCATGGCATAAAAAGGCGCAGCAGGTTTTCTAGCTTCTCTTTTTCACCAGGGCTGAGTTGCTCGCCGCTACCGACGGTCACGCTATCGATAAAATCTATTTGATCTGGTGCAGGATAGTGCAGCTTGTTGAGCACTTTTTCCCACTTTGGCAGGTTGCCGTGTTTATGATCTCGTTGCCACTTGCCTAAAATGCTCGGCAGGGTTTCGAGCCAGTGCTGTAGATTCGAATCGGCGATTTGTTGGTAAAACGAGCTAAAGCTGATCACTTGATGGCCACCATAGAAGCAAAGTTAAAGCATTGGAACCAGAGACTAAAGTGACTAAAGCCTTGGCTGGTGAGTCGTTGTTGATGCGTGGCTAAGGTGTCGGGCTTCATGACATTTTCCAGCGCACTGCGTTTTTGGCTGATCTCGAGTTCGCTGTAGCCATTAGCGCGTTTAAAGTCTAAATGTTGCTCTTCCAATAGGGTTTGGATCGGGGCATCTTCGAAGCGAATTTTTTCTGATAGTACTAACATCCCGCCGGGATTCAGACCTTGATAAATCTTCGCTATCAGGGTTTCTCTGTCTTCTGGCGGTAAAAATTGCAAGGTAAAGTTGAGTACCACCAATGACGCATTTTGAATATCGATATCGCGAATATCACCGCAAACCAGATCGACATCCGTATCGCTGACATAGGCATTCAGGTTCTCTTGGCAGCGTGCGACCATAGATTCACTGTTATCTATAGCAATAATGCGACATTGGCGGCCTTGGATTTGGCGACGAATACTTAAGGTCGCAGCCCCGAGTGAGCAACCCAAATCGTAAATTTGAGTATTTGGCATGACGAAACGATCTGCAAAATCGCCTATGGTATTGATAATTTGCGCATATCCAGGCACTGAGCGGCGGATCATGTCACTGAATACGCCTGCTACACGGTTATCAAACTGGAAATCGCTAATATGCTCGCTCGCTTGAGCGTAGATAGTGTCTTGAGAAACGTTCATCTGAGATTTTTCATGGGAATTCAACTGTGCATTTTAACGAATCAGAGCGATTAGCAGCAAGTCTCATGCTAGTAATTTGCGATAAATTTTTGTCTAATACTTAATAGATAACAAAATCGTTACATGTACATCAAGTACTAAGGGCTCAACTTGAAGTTTGTGATCCACTTAATTGTGATCTTGTGCAGCTGTTTTTTGGGTATAACGGGGCAGGCAAGTCCGTTGTCCTCTGAGCCATTAATCATCGTTATGGGTGAGGATAGTTTTCCCTATCAATATGTCGACAACGATGGCGAGCCGACTGGATTACTGGTTGATTTATGGAAAGAGTGGGCTAAACAAAGCCATACCCAAGTCGTTTTTGTGGCGCGCCACTGGCACGAGTCCCTTGAACAACTGCGGCAAGGTAAGGCGCAAGTGCATATCGGCATGGGGAAAACCCCAGAGCGAGAGCAAGAGTTCGACTTTGCTGTGCCCATCGCCGATGTCGGTACTTTTTTGTATTTGCATAAATCCCTGCAGGGCAAAAAATCCATCAAAGAACTGATCCCCTTTCAAATTGGTGTGGTAGCGGCTTCATCCCATGAAGCGGAATTACACCGTATCGAATCGCAGCTTGTGTTTAAACGCTACGAAAGTCGTGAGAAATTATTGGCAGGGGTCGCCGCGGGCGAGATCGTAGTCTTTGCGGGGTTAGAAGGCTATTTGAAAGATCCCGACTCATCCCAAGAGATTGCCGCAAACTTTCCTAATACTGCCCGCCTTCAAATTAAGGCGATGCAGTTTGTACCCGCAGTTCAAAAGGGCAATCTTGCATTAGTCGATAAGATCAATAAAGGTTTCACTGCGCTCGATGTGCACTTTATTCAGCAAACGGAGCGACGTTGGCTTGGCTATCAACGTCAACAAGCTGGACTCGTTATTTCGATGCAACTGGGCGTCGAGCCTTTTGTGGACTTAGGGGTCGATGGTTTACCCCATGGTTTGTATGTGGACATGTGGCAGCTTTGGTCTGAGAAAACGGGTATTGCCGTTGATTTTATTTCTGGTGATATGAACTCCAGCGTGGACGATGTTCGTCGCGGTCTCGCCGATGCCCACATAGGTTATCCTGAAAGTGATGATGTTAAAACGGGCCTTACTCAGGCTTGGCATTTATATACGGTGAAGAGTCGACTCTTTCTCTATCAGCAACAGTTAATCGATTTAGACAGCTTAAAAGGTAAACGTATTGGTGTGGTGCCGACAGCGCCTTATTTGGTGGATTTGCGTAAAGCATTACCCCAAGTGTCACTGCGTTATTACGACAGTATGGATGCCATGGTGGCGGGGGCGAGGTCTGGAGAAGTTGTCGGTTTTATCGCCGCGGGTGCATGGACATCCCATTATTTACTGCTCAATAAAGGCTGGTCTGACTTTAGCCAGTATCCTGATCTCGAATTTAGCACCAACATTTATGTGCTGACCCGTAGCGATGATGCTGGCCTTACACAGAGGATAGCCAATGGGTTTAACAGTATTAGTAATCAAGAATTTGCTGAGATTGAACATAAATGGATGCTCAATCCTAAAGATCATGTTTTTACCCAAGCTGAGCGCCATGTCAGCCTAAGCCCCGCAGAACAGGCATATGTGGAAAGTGTAGGCGAACTCAAAGTCGGTTATTTAAAGCAATGGCCACCGATGGAGTTTATGGATGAACAGGGTGAGTTTGCGGGGATCAATAGCGATATCGTCAAATTGCTCAAGGAACAACTCAAACTTAAGCTCACGCCCGTTGCCTTTGATGATTGGCATTCGTTAATCGAGGCGTTGAAAAAGGGCGAGGTGAGTTTAGCCGGCAGTGTCGCGCAAACGGCGGAGCGCCAGCAGCGTTTAGCGTTTAGTGAAGCCTATTGGCCATCGCCGTGGGCCTTAGTGTCGCAACTGGAACAAGTCTCGGTTTTTAATATTGCTCAGCTCGCAGGTCAAAGGGTGGCTGTGGTTGAGGGATATCATTTAGTGGCGCAATTGATGAGTCTGGAGCCTTCGCTCAAGTTAGTCATAGTGCCAAATACGCAGGCCGGATTAGCGGCCGTGACGAATGGCAATGCGGATGTGTTTATCGATAAAGTGGTGACTTTAGCTTCTGAGCTTAAAACCAGCCACTATCCGACACTGAAAATGTCGCTGCTCAGTGATCTCGCTGATCAACACAGTCATATTGGTGTTTATCCTCAATTTGCGCCGCTGGTGCCGCTGATTAATAAAGCTTTGGCTTTGGTTGATGCTCAACATCAGCAAAAAATATATACGCGCTGGGTGTCATTTTCTGTGGCGACAGAGAGTGCTAAATATCTGCAATGGCTGCGTTATATCGTGTTTGGCGTGATAATCTTGTGCTTAGTGATGGTGGCGGTGTTATTAGTGAATCGCCGCTTAAATCGTGAGATCACCCAGCGATTGGTGGCAGAAAAACGTTTGTTGCATGTGGCTAATCATGATGCTTTAACTCAGTTGCCCAATCGTGCCTTACTTGATGACAGACTAACCCAAGCTTTGCTATCTCATCGCAGAGAACAGGCACATTTCGCTTTGTTATTCATCGATCTCGATGGTTTTAAACAAATCAATGACCAACACGGTCATCCTATTGGCGATGAATTACTGGTACTGGTCGCCCAAAAGTTAACCAAGGTTATCCGTGGATCAGATACCGTTGCGCGATTTGGCGGCGATGAGTTTGTTATCCTGCTAAATCGTGTGCAAGATCTCGATGCTGCAACCCAAGTTGCTGATAATATTCTACAGGCACTGTCGAGCCCTTTGCTTATTCAAGGCGTCAGTGTCAGCATAGCCGTCAGTATTGGCGTGGTGATTTACCCCCGCGATGGTGACACAGCGATAGGTTTGTTGAAAAAAGCCGATCAGCTTATGTACCAAGCAAAAAGTAGCGGTGGGCGTTGTTATCGCTCAGCTTGATGTTTTTTTGAACGCTCATGCTCAGATAGTGCGTTCGCCTCTAGTCAAGGGCGTAAAACTGTTTGATACTTCACCGCCTAAGAGTGAAGTACTTTGGTAATCGGTATTATTTGACTATAATGCCGCTTTTATCTCGTTTTGATTATTTCCAAAGCACCGGTTTCCGGATAAAGGATAGAGTTAGATGCGCAGTCATTATTGTGGAGACGTCAATAAGTCTCACGTTGGACAAGAAGTTACCTTGGTAGGTTGGGTTAATCGTAGCCGTGATTTGGGTGGCGTTGTCTTTTTAGATTTAAGAGACAGAGAAGGTCTCATCCAAGTGGTCTATGATCCAGACTTACCTGAGGTGTTCAATGTCGCCAGCACGCTGCGCGCCGAATTTTGCGTTCAGGTCAAAGGCTTAGTTCGTGCCCGTCCTGATAGCCAAGTCAATGGTCAAATGAAGACGGGTGAGATTGAAGTCTTAGGTCAAGCCTTGACGATTATCAATGCTGCCGATCCACTGCCATTGAGCATGGATAACTACCAGAACAACAGCGAAGAGCAACGTCTTAAGTATCGTTACTTAGATTTACGTCGTCCAGAAATGGCGCAGCGATTAATTTTCCGCGCTAAAGTGACCAGTTCTGTGCGTCGTTTCCTCGATTCAAACGGTTTCTTAGACATAGAAACACCGATCCTGACCAAGGCAACCCCAGAAGGAGCCCGCGATTATTTAGTACCAAGCCGTACTTATAAAGGTCAGTTCTTTGCCTTGCCACAATCGCCACAGCTGTTTAAACAGTTACTGATGATGTCAGGCTTTGATCGTTACTACCAAATCGTAAAATGCTTCCGTGATGAAGACTTACGTGCCGACCGTCAGCCAGAATTCACCCAAATCGATATCGAAACGTCTTTCATGAGCTCTGAGCAAGTGATGGCGAAAACCGAAGAGATGATGCGTGGTCTGTTCCTTGAAATGCTGAACGTCGATCTCGGCGAGTTCCCGCGCATGACCTACAACGAAGCGATGCGTCGTTTTGGTTCAGATAAGCCAGATTTACGTAACCCATTAGAGCTGGTGGACATTGCCGATTTACTCAAAGAAGTGGAATTTGCGGTATTCTCTGGTCCTGCGAACGATGAAGAAGGTCGTGTTGCTGCACTGCGTATTCCGGGCGGCGCTGCACTGTCTCGTAAGCAAATCGATGATTACACTAAGTTTGTTGGCATCTATGGCGCCAAAGGCTTAGCGTGGATGAAGATTAATGACCTAAGCCTTGGCTTAGAAGGCATTCAATCACCTGTGCTGAAATTCTTAAACGAAAGCATAGTCAATGAAATCGTGAGCCGCACTGGCGTGCAAACTGGTGACATTATCCTGTTTGGTGCAGATCAGGCGACTGTGGTTGCCGAATCTATGGGCGCACTGCGTCTTAAAGCGGGCGAAGATTTCAGCTTATTGCAAGGTGAATGGCGTCCACTGTGGGTAGTTGACTTCCCAATGTTTGAGAAAATCAACGGCAACTTCCACGCGGTTCACCATCCGTTCACCGCACCGCGCGGCGTAACGGCAGCTGAACTTGAAGCTAACCCAGCAAATCGCGTTTCTGATGCTTACGATATGGTATTAAACGGCTGCGAATTAGGCGGTGGTTCAGTGCGTATCCACAACCAAGAAATGCAGTCTGCGGTATTCCGTATTCTGGGTATTACTGACGATGAAGCTAAAGAGAAATTCGGCTTCCTGTTAGAAGCGCTGCGTTACGGCACACCGCCACATGCAGGTTTAGCGTTTGGTTTAGACCGCATCATCATGCTGATGACGGGCGCAAGCTCAATCCGCGATGTGATGGCGTTCCCTAAAACCACCACTGCCGCTTGTCCGCTGACTAACGCGCCTGGTTTTGCCAATCCGCAGCAATTAGCTGAACTTGGTATTGCCGTGGTTGAGAAAGCTGTTAAAGCGGAAGACTGATCTTTTGTAAAAGGGCTTTGTAAGGCGACTTTTGTAAATCGACCTTATTCAAATCGACATTATATAAATTGTTTTAGTGTAACTCGTTTTTGTGTAAGTCGATTTGGGTTAACCCTTGTCAGTTATTTTGAGTCGTACCGAAAACCGAGGCATGAGCCTCGGTTTGTTTTAGTGAACCGTCATTCCACGCTTATCAATATCTGTTAGTTCAATCCTTTAAGTAAATAGCCGTTATTTAGTCTCATTCCACCTTCGGCTCTTGATAAGCTTTGCGATGGCACCTAGATGATACCTAAGTAGAGGAGACTTCCCATGGCAGGTCACAGTAAATGGGCCAACATTAAGCATCGTAAAGCGGCCCAAGATGCTAAACGCGGTAAACTCTTTACTAAATTCATTCGCGAGTTAACCGTTGCAGCCCGTGAAGGTGGCTCAGATCCCGACTCCAATCCACGATTACGTGTCGCCATCGATAAAGCCCTCGGTGGTAATATGACCCGAGACACGGTTGAGCGTGCGATTAAACGCGGCGCCGGTGAATTAGAAGGCCAGCAACTCGAAACCATTCTCTATGAAGGTTATGGCCCAGGCGGCACCGCTGTGATGGTTGAAACCATGACGGACAATCGTAATCGTACTGTGAGTGGTGTACGTAATGCGTTTAGTAAATCGGGCGGTAACTTAGGCACGGATGGTTCTGTGTCTTATCTGTTCACTAAGCGTGGAGTGTTATCCTATGCGCCGGGAACCGATGAAGATGCATTAATGGAAGCGGCGCTTGAAGCGGGCGCGGAAGATATTGTCAGCTATGATGATGGTGCTGTGGATGTGTTTACCGATCCCGTTGATTTCTATATGGTGAAAGAGGCGCTCGATAAAGCCCATTTTGTGGCGGATAATGCCGAAATCGCGATGATAGCCTCGACGAAAGCTGAGCTTGATCTAGAAACCGCCGAAAAATTTATGCGCCTTATCGACACCCTTGAAGATCACGATGATGTGCAAGAGGTGTATCATAATGCGGAAATCTCCGATGATGTGATGGCAAGCCTAGGCTAGATTGACTGTGAGCTGAATTAGGGCGTCAATTGATGCCAATTTTAGCTCGCAAACGCTAACGTAGGAACAGGGACGCAAATGTAGATCCCCTATAAGGTATTTAATGGCAATTATTTTAGGTGTTGACCCAGGTTCACGGATCACAGGCTACGGCGTGATCCAATGTCAGGGACGGCATCAGATTTACCTCGGCAGTGGTTGTATTCGCACTTCGTCTGAAGAACTGCCTGGCAGGCTCAAGCAAATATTTGATGGGATCACTGAGATTATTCGTCAGTATCAACCGGACGAATTTGCGATTGAGCGCGTATTTATGGCAAAAAATGCCGATTCTGCGCTCAAGTTAGGCCAAGCACGCGGCGCGGCCATTGTTGCTGCCACAGTCGCCAATTTACCTGTGGCCGAATACAGTGCTACTCAAATTAAGAGTGCCGTCGTGGGTACGGGGCGAGCGCAGAAAGCCCAAGTACAACACATGATCCAACAACTACTTAAATTACCCGCAGCCCCACAAGCTGACGCCGCAGATGCACTCGGTGTTGCTGTGTGTCATTATCACACCAGCCAGAGTTTAATTGCATTGAGTGGCCGGGCAACGGCAAGAACATACGGACGGTACAGATGATAGGTCGTTTACGGGGCGTGCTCGTTGAGAAACAAGCACCAGAAATTTTGATCGATGTTAACGGTGTGGGTTACGAGTTGCAGATGCCGCTTACTAGCTTTTATGAGCTGCCTGAAGTTAATCATGAAACTATGGTCTACACCCACTTTGTGGTGCGTGAAGATGCACAGCTTCTCTATGGTTTTATCACTAAGCAGGAAAGGGCGTTATTTCGCTTACTGATCAAGACCAATGGTGTTGGCCCCAAGCTCGCACTGACCATTTTATCAGGCATGACAGCCGGAGAATTTGTGGGCTGCGTTGAGCGCGATGACATAGTGACCTTAGTGAAATTACCTGGTGTTGGTAAGAAGACCGCCGAGCGGTTACTGGTAGAAATGCGCGATAAGCTCAAGAGCTTGATGGAAGCCTCAGCAGGCTCAGAGCGTGAGTTCGTGCTGCAATCCAATTACTCACCCGCACCGACAGTCAATAGCGCCGAAGAAGATGCTATTTCAGCTTTAATTTCGCTGGGTTATAAACCACCGCAGGCGAGCAAATCGGTTTCTGCAGCCTACAAAGAGGGCATGGATTCAGAAACTCTGATCAAAGCCGCCCTTAAATCGATGCTTTAATTGAACAATGATGATAATTAAGATGAAAGCTGCGATAAGGAATAATAATGATTGAGGCAGACAGACTCATCCAGCCGCAGATCCAAGCTCAAGATGAATCCATCGACAGGGCGATGCGCCCTAAAATGCTCGATGAATACACGGGTCAAGATGACACTCGGGCACAGCTTAAGGTGTTTATTCAAGCGGCAAAGAATCGTAATGAAGCCTTAGATCATATGTTGATTTACGGTCCGCCGGGATTGGGTAAAACCACCTTAGCCATGATTGTTGCGAACGAGATGGGGGTGAACATTAAATCCACCTCTGGGCCTGTGCTGGAAAAAGCGGGCGATCTCGCCGCACTTTTGACCAATCTCGAATCCGGTGATGTGTTATTCATCGATGAAATCCACCGATTAAGCCCTGTGGTGGAGGAGATTTTGTATCCAGCGATGGAAGATTACCAGCTGGATATCATGATAGGTGAAGGGCCGGCAGCGCGCTCTATCAAGCTTGATTTACCGCCGTTTACTCTAGTGGGTGCGACAACACGGGCAGGGGCTTTGACTTCACCACTTCGGGCGCGTTTTGGGATCCCGCTACGGCTTGAATTCTATAATATCAAAGATTTAAGCACCATAGTCACGCGTTCGGCGCAGGTGATGGAACTGGATATTGATGCTGAAGGTGCATTTGAAATCGCACGCCGTTCACGTGGTACACCGCGGATAGCTAACCGACTGCTTCGCCGCGTGCGGGATTACGCGCAGGTGAAGCATGATGGCGCTGTCACTAAGTTTGTTGCCGATCATGCACTAGACTTGCTGGATGTCGATAATGAAGGTTTTGATTACATGGACCGCAAGTTACTACTCGCCATTATCGATAAGTTTATGGGTGGCCCAGTTGGACTCGATAACTTAGCCGCAGCCATAGGCGAAGAACGCGAAACCATTGAAGATGTGCTAGAGCCCTTTTTGATCCAGCAAGGTTTTATCCAACGCACGCCCCGCGGCCGTATTGCAACCGCACGAGCATATCAACATTTTGAGTTGATCAAACCCGAGTAATCATCAGCTTGATGATTTATATGATTAAGAGGCGACCTGAGAGTCGCCTTTTTTATGGGAAAAATTTACCTGTGCATACAATTTGGGCGAAGTAAAAGCGATATTTAAACAAATTAAGGGGCGGTAATTGGAGGGAATAATGAGCTTTTATGAGTTGATAGGTATTAATTTCTCATTATTAAATTGTATCAAAACTCCAAAGTATTATGGCAGTTTTCAGCTCGTTATTTAGACATTAATAATAACTTTCATATAGAAATCTATATATTTACAGTTATCTACTAATGCCCTGTATTAATTGAAAAGTGTATCAGCGTGGTGTGTTTATTGAGCTAAGATCTGAGTTCTTCACTATTAAGGTTGATTTTTCTCTGAGATTAATTTAATTCAACAAATTGGATTTAGGCCATTAAATTCTCAAAACAAATAGTCGCTACAGTTACCCTTTCTTAGGTTTTCATACGGAATAACTTGTAATGATATTGTTTTGTTTTTATCGATGGCTTTGTTTTTATGCATAAATAACACAATTGATGCTGATTGTATCTTTTGTTATGTGCTGATTTAGCGAGATTATCTTAATAATTATGGCTATTTCAAATTGCTCACGCCTATAGATATGCAGTTTAAGTGGTAGTTAATCAATACTTCATTCCAATTCAAGGCTCTCGCTGTATCGAATAAGTGTGATACATATCACACTTTTTGGTATTGAATATGTTTCGCAAAAGTAATTTGTTAACAGTGTTAATTACTGGCAAATCATCATAATCAAGGCTTAACCTCTGTATGATTATATATATTAAGTCTTATCGAAAATAAAAATCATAAAATTAAACAAATTAACTCAAATTTGTTAACATAAATTTTTGATTGGTTAAAATTTTGAGCATTGACGGAGTTAAAGTGAATCCTCAGTATCAGGTGCAACACTAGTACAGCAATAACTGTACAAGCTGTAAGCATAAAAATAATAGTAAGATCTAGGGAGGATTCATACATGATCAAAAGAACAAAAGTAGCGTCAGCTATTAACTTAGCTATCGTTGCATCTATCACTACAGGTGCATTTGTTACGTCAAGCGCATTTGCTGCTGAAGAAAAAGCAAAAGTTGAACGTATTGAAGTCACAGGTTCACGCATTCAACGCCAAGACATGGAAACTGCATCTCCAGTGACCGTTATTGATGCTGCTGCGATTAAAGCGGAAGGTTTTACTTCTGTTGACCAAATGTTACAAGTGCAGACTTCCATGGCGGGTGCGGCAGTGGGTTCAAGCACAAACAACGGTGCTGACGGTGTTGCCCAAGTTGACTTACGTGGCATGGGTTCACAACGTACGCTTGTATTACTGAACGGCCGTCGTATGGTGAACTCAGGTTCTGGTGCCAATAGTTCTGTGGATTTGAACTCGATTCCAGTGGCTATGATTGCGCGTGTTGAAATTCTGAAAGACGGTGCCTCAGCGGTTTACGGTTCAGATGCCATTGCTGGTGTAGTGAACATTATCACGAAGAAAGATTTCGAAGGTTTCCAATTAGATTTCAACGGCAGTGGCACTGATAAAGGCGATGGTGAAAGTGGCGATGTCAGTGCTCTATACGGTTTCAATACCGATGGTGGTAACTACACCTTTGGTGCTGCTTTTTCTGACCGTCGTGGTGTTATCCAAGGCGATCGTGATTGGTATGATCCAGCAGAAAACTCAAGTTCAATCATTCCAACTGGTGCTTTGAATGGAAAAGTAGTAGATGCAAATGGTAATTGGGTAAAACAAAGTACATCTTATAATTTCTCACCAGATGTATATTTCCAAACACCAAATGAGCGTCGTAGTTTATTTGCCAATATGACTCAAGAGTTAGGCAATGATGTGGTATTAACTGCAGATGCGATTTACACCAATCGTCGCTCAAACCAGCAATTAGCTGCGCAGCCAGCACAGATTAAGTTGAATGTGTGTGGAGCTCCAGGTCTTAAAGACCCTGCTGCTAACTGTTTAACTCTTGACGATGAAATGATTGCAGCAGGTATTAATCCTGATAAGCGTGGTCAAGTACTTTATAAGAGACGTATGAAAGATGTTGGACCACGTATTTATTCTCAAGATACAGATACATGGAGATTATCTACTGGTTTAGCTGGTTCTTTGGATGTTCATACTGGTATGAATTGGAACATTGATTACACTTTTGGTAAGAATAAAGCAGAAACAGCTGTAGAAAACTCCATCAATGCCAATATTATGGCTGAAGCAATTTATGCAGATCCGAATGCTTGGTTTGCAGGTAATCCTCTAACGTCAGAAATGAAAGATCCTGTTGGCTATACAGAAGCTGCAAATGGTGGTAATGAGCAGCAAACACTTTCGGCAGGGCTAAATGGCGAGTTGTTTGACTTAAGCGCAGGTGCCGTTGGTTTTGCACTCGGTGCTGAATATCGCCGTGAAAGTGGTTTTTATAATCCTGATCCAATTGTAGTTGCGGGTGAAAGTACCGCTGCTCAACAGGACCCTACTGATGGTAACTATAACGTTATTTCTATTTTCCAAGAAGTAAGTGTACCTTTCACTGAGAAATTAACAGGTGAATTTGCGCTACGTTTAGATGATTACTCAACATTTGGTAAAGCGACCACTTGGAAGATTGGTTTAACTTATGCTGCAACGGATGAGTTGATGGTTCGCGGTGTAGCGGCTACTGGCTTCCGTGCTCCAAGTGTTGCTGAATTGTATGGTGGTAACTCAGGTTCTTTTGATTATTTGACTAACCCATGGCTATCAGCGGCTGAACAGCCTGGGCAGATTCTAGTTAACCGTACATCTGATCCAGATTTGAAGCCTGAAGAATCTGAATCATATACAGCAGGCTTAGTATACTCGCCAAGCTACCTTGAAGGTATGTCAGTGACATTAGATTACTGGCGCTTTAAAGTGGCTGATGCAATTGCTCGTTTAGATACGCAAACAGGGTTAGATGCATGTAAGAAGGGTGATGCAAGTGCTTGTAAAACCTTTAATATTACATCTGATGGTGATTTGACAGATTTAACTAATGCACTTACTAACGTAGGTTCGCAAGATACTAGTGGTATTGATTTTAACTTAGCCTATAACTTTGCTGCTTTAGGTTTAGATTGGAAAATCAATAATGATATGACCTATTTACTGAATTTTGAACAAGATAACGAGGATTATACTGGTACGATTGACGGTAACTTCGGAGCTTACTCTAAAATACGTAATAATTTCAGTATTTCAGCGGGTTTAGATGATTGGAGTATAATGTACTTCAACCGTTATATCGCCTCAATGGACGATACTTATACTGTTTACGATGACAATGATGTTCCATCAGGAGCGGTACGCACAGCAGATTCAGTCCTATATCACAACATATCGGGTACATATCATGTTAATGATATGACAACTGTCAGTTTAGGTATTAAAAACTTCACTGATGAAAAACCTTCTTATGTTACTAACGGTAGTGATGCTGGTACAGTTCCTGAAGTTTATGACACTATCGGCCGTACCATTTACGGTGGTGTAACTGTTAAATTCTAAGCTAAGTTCAGACTCTTAGTTTCTAAAAAGCGCCTTAGGGCGCTTTTTTATTGGGAGTTTACGAGATGAGTTTTTGAATCGCTAATCATCAGTTGATTGGTTGTTAATATCGTATTTTGTTCACAGTTTTCAACATCACACTTCTTAACTAATGTAATAGCGCTAGAGTCGTCTCGATTCGCATGGTAATATAAATGATATAGATTCTCGTTTGGGCTTTAAGGATGAGTAAAATACTCTTGATCGATGATGATCCATTGTTTAGCGTGTGGTTAGCTGATGCCTTATGTACGCAAGGGCATGAGGTTAAGTGTGCGGTTAATGGCATCGAGGGTCTGGCATGCATTGAAAGTTTTGCTCCAGACATCATAGTGCTTGATTTAGTGATGCCACAGATGAATGGATTTGAGTTGCTAAAAGCGCGTGAATGTTCAACGCCAGTATTGATGATTTCAGCACGTGACAATGAAGATGATCGCATCACTGGTTATGAATTGGGGGCAGATGATTTTCTGAGTAAGCCGTTTAGCATAAAAGAGATTTTTGTCCGCTTACGAGCCTTAGAGCGGCGTCTCTGTGCCGGTCACTCTCACTCGCCGCAAATGGCGACTGTGGCGGCTAAAGTGATTAACTTCGATGAAATGAGTTATAGGATCACTATTGGTACCCGCTATGTCGATTTGACCCAAACCGAGTTTAAATTATTTAAATATCTTTTTGAAAGAAAAGGCCAAGTCATCACTAAGCAAGAGTTGCAGCGCTCAGTGCTACAGAAAGATTTGGGCCGATTTGACCGCAATCTGGATATGCACATTAGTAACACTCGCCGCAAGTTAGCTAACATCAGCTTGCCGCGTAACTTGATTAATACAGTACGAGGCCAAGGTTATAGTTTTATGGTTTAATATCTTCATTAACTTATAGTGAAAGGCTCTTTTTTTTGTGGATTTTAGGCGTGTTAACTGGTTAATTAAAGGCCGATTGCAAGTGTCTTGACTGAATTTAATGGCTTTCGTTTTCCCCTTGGGATGTTTTGGTTTATTCTATCGGCCATATAATAAAATGTGCCGTGTGATATCTGTCGCACGCCATTAAATTGCCCTTAGTTTTAACAACCTATTAGGAATCATTATGCGGATCAGTGCCAACTTTGATGGCGGAAATATCCAAGTCGTCAATCTTGATAATAAAGACGATATTCAACTTGCTATCCGCCCTGATGCGGGTGGTGAGTTTTATCAATGGTTCAATTTTCGATTTGAAGGTGAAGTGGGTAACCATTACACCTTGAATATTATCAATGCGGGAACCGCTTCTTATACCAAGGGATGGGAAGATTATCAGGCGGTGGCCAGTTATGATCGCCAGCATTGGTTCCGTATTCCGACTCAATATCAAGACGGTAAACTGAGCATTAGCATAGAGTTAGATTGCGATGCCATTCAAATCGCTTACTTTGCACCCTACAGCTATGAGCGTCATTTAGATTTACTCAGCGGCGCCCAGTTACACCCAGATGTCAATTTAGAGCATTTAGGCCTGACCTTAGATGGCCGCGATATTACTCTGATGAAAGTGGGGAATGGCGATCCTTCTAAACGCAATATTTGGATCACCGCCAGACAACATCCGGGTGAAACGATGGCTGAATGGTTAGTTGAAGGCCTAGTGAATCGTTTACTCGATAATGACTGTCCCACGGCAAAGGCGCTGCTTGATAAGGCTAATTTCTATATAGTCTCCAACATGAATCCCGATGGCAGTGTCAGAGGCCACCTGCGTACTAACGCGATTGGGATTAATCTTAACCGCGAGTGGCAAACTCCGAGTTTAGAAAAAAGCCCTGAGGTATATCACGTCGTCAACAAGATGCAGCAAACGGGTGTTGACCTGTTTTATGATGTGCATGGTGATGAAGGCTTACCTTATGTGTTTCTAGCGGGTTGTGAAGGCGTCCCCGCTTATAATGATAAACTCGCGCAGCTGCAAGCGGACTTTAGTCAAGCATTGACCTTAGCCAGTGCCGATTTTCAAACTCAGTTTGGCTATGATAAAGATGAGCCAGGCCAAGCGAATTTGACCGTAGCGTCTAATTGGGTTGCCCAGACCTTCAAGTGTTTATCAAATACCCTTGAGATGCCGTTTAAAGACAATAACAATCTGGCCGATCCTTTTGTGGGTTGGTCACCAGAACGCAGTATTTATTTAGGTGAAGCATCGCTAATTGCCATGCTCGCCGTTGTTGATAAGTTACGTTAGGGCGAGGCTGATATGGCATTAATTGAATGTCCGGTGTGTCGTAAACGTATGTCGAGCAAAGCGCCTTCATGCCCCCATTGCCAAGCAAAAACCGATGGCGACAATGAGTCCTTATCGCGTATTAGCCATATTCAAAAGTCCAGCAGCTTAATGAATCAGAGTTTCGTTGCTATGACCTTGTTTATTGCTGGTGTGGTGATTTGGTTTTGGGGTGGGGAACCCGCCGAAGGTATGCGTGCAAATATCGCCGGAATATGCTTTGTGTTTGGTTTTGTAGGTTATCTCATTACACGAGTCAGAATCGTGTTACATAAGCGGAAAAGTGTATGACTGATATCAATCAAGTGATCGATCAAATGCCCATTGAAGTTTATGAAAGGCTTCGTAGTGCAGCTGAGCTGGGTAAGTGGGAGGATGGCACTGTCTTGAGTGAGACTCAGCGTGAATCGACTCTGCAGGTGGTGATGTTGTATCAAGCGCGTAAGCTTGAGCAAACAGAGCATTTCACTATTGCATCTGACGGTAAAATTAATGAGCTGTCTAAGGCCGAGCTGAAAAAGCAATTCCGCGGTGAGCCGATTGCTGGCTTTAAAGCGCAGGATTTATAATTTCTGACTGGCCGCGCAGATCGGCTTGCAAGGTGTGCTTTATTAGGAATTAGGTGTAAGTCTGAGGTTGGCAAGGGGAGCTAGCATTTTATCTTTTGTTAGTGATATCAAGACTAACATTGATTTGATATTAAATAACTTCAATGCAAATCTTGGTCCGCAAAAGTCTTAAAATAAACACTCATTTAGTGCTGTTAAGTCTGAACTAAAATCTAGTCTGAGTTTAAATCAAAAAAGCCCATCAAATATGGGCTTTTTTGTTGCTAGCGTTTGAGGGCAACAAACAGATTAGAAGACACTATCTTTAATCTATGCTCAATTCACCGACTAAGTTTTGCAACATGGCCGCTTTTATCTCAGCTGGTTGCAAATTTTTAGATAGCAAATAATGCAGTTTTGCTAAGGCTGCTTCTATAGTCATATCGGCGCCACTGATCACGCCTGCTTTGGCTAATGCATTGCCTGTGGCGTAGCCGCCCATATTCACCTTACCTTGGAAACATTGGGTTAGATTCACCAGCACTATGCCACGTTCATCTGCTTGCCTTAAGGTTTTGAGTAAGGCGGCATCCTGCGGCGCGTTACCCACACCAAATGTCAGCAGTATGAGGGCTTTAACTGGCTGTTGCAGAATGTTCTCAAAAATCTGTGTCGATATCCCAGGATACAAGGTCACCACACCGACAGGTTGTGGGCTGATATGAGCGACTTCTAATGGGGTATCGTTGGCGACCGTGATTTTGCCTGCGCGCAGATTGATTTTGATCCCCGCCTCAAGCAGTAGTGGGAAGTTGGGTGAGGCGAAAGCATCGAAACCGTCGGCATGGGCCTTAGTCGAGCGATTGCCCCTAAAGAGTTTGTTATTGAAGAATAAACACACTTCCGCAACTGGATAATTCGCCGCTATGTAGAGTGAATTCAATAAATTGGTTTGGCCGTCTGAGCGTAGCTGGGCGAGGGGAATTTGCGAGCCCGTCACTATCACAGGTTTTGACAAGCCTTGCAGCATAAACGACAGTGCCGAAGCCGTGTACGCCATGGTATCTGTGCCGTGAAGGATCACAAAGCCATCGTACTTATCGTAATTGGCTTGTATATCGTCGGCGATCATCTGCCAATCGGTTGGTGCCATATTGGAAGAGTCGATAAGCGGGCAGTATTCGTGGATGACGAATGTCGGCATTTCTTCATGGTAAAACTCAGGCATAGATTGCACGCACTGAGTCAGGAATCCCGCGACGGGGACAAAGCCGTTATCGGTCTTTTGCATACCGATGGTGCCGCCAGTATAGGCAACATAAATGGAGCGTTTAGTCATTCTTGTCGTTTTCTTAGCTTCAAGTGGCCGAATTATACGATTTTACTGACATAAACCCAATAAAAAAGCCCGGAGATCCGGGCTTTGTCTTTGTCATCATCTTGAAGTTGCGAGCTGCAACCTAGACGCTAGCAGATTTAGTTCATCATATTGCAAGTATCACAGTAGATATAGACGTTATTTGGATCATCAAAAGAGGTTAACGTTTTCAAACTGCTAGTCCACTGTTGTAGCATTTGCTCTAACATCGATGACTGACTTAGTGAGGCGGGCAGGTAGCTCGATACTGAGGCAAACATCTGCTGCATGAATTTTTGTTCGGGTGTCAGCTCTTGTTCGATGACGCGGGTGTCAAATAGCGTCATATCCGCGAGTTTAGCGGCTTTAGCTATGGCTTCATCTACATCACCCAGTTCATCGACTAAGCCAAGCTCAAGAGCTTTTTTACCGCTCCACACACGGCCCTGAGCAATCTTATCGACTTGTTCTATGGTCATCTTACGTTCTTTAGCGACCAGGGAGATAAAGTCCGAATAGCCGCGTTCAATATGACGTTGGATAATCGCTTCAATCTGGGGGGAAAGTGTGCGGGTAACAGATAATCCTGCCCATTCTGAGGTCGATACGCCATCGGTATGCACGCCTATACTGGCCAATGAATCTTCAAAGGTAGTGATCATACCAAAGATCCCAATCGAACCCGTGAGTGTTGTTGGCGTTGCGAAGATATAGTCGGCACTGGCTGAAATCCAGTAACCACCGGATGCGGCTAAACTGCCCATGCTCACAACCACGGGTTTACCCGCTGCTTTAAGTGCCAGTAATTCTTGACGAATCTGCTCAGAGGCAAAGGCGCTACCGCCAGGGCTATCAACACGTAATACTAAGGCTTTAATGTGCTTATCAAAACGTGCCTTACGTAGCAGTTCGGCAGTACTTTCGCCGCCAATTTGGCCCGCAGGTTGAGTGCCGTTCAAAATTGTGCCACTTGCCACAATAATACCAACACTGTCTTGCTCTACAAAGCTGGGTAATGGCGTCACTAAGGTTAAGTAATCATAAAAACTGACTTGCTTGAAACTGTCACCACTGCTGGCTTTTCCTACGGTTTCTAGCATGGTTTTACGAAAATCTTCTGTGGTCGCTAGGTTATCAACCCATTTCATGTTGATTGCCATTGTGGCTGAATCGCCATTGGCTTTATCGAGCTCTGCCAAATAAGTGGTTGCGTCGGGCACCAGAGAATTCGGTTCGATATTACGATTGCCTGCGACAGTTTGTGTGTAGCTTTGCCATACATCGGCTAACAGTGCACTACTGGCTTCCCGCGCAGCATCTGACATATTGTCACGTATGTAGGGTTCAACTGCAGATTTAAAGGTCCCCACGCGGAAAATATGCGCTTTGACTTTGAGTTTTTCTAAGGCCGATTTGAAATATTGGTTGTACATACTCAGGCCATCAAGCGAGACACCGCCTTGGGGATTGAGGTAAATGGTGTCGGCAAAACTGGCGAGGAAATATTGATTTTGCTCGTAGTAGTTGCCGATGGCGATGACTTTTTTACCGCTCTCTTTAAAGCGATTGAGTGCATTTCCGATAGATTGTAGTTTGCTGATCCCAGCACGTTTAAGATCGACCAGATCGAGCACTAGTACGCTAATACGTTGATCTTGCGCTGCACTGTCAATGACATAAAGCACATCGGCGAGTAGGATTTCACCATCGGCGTTGGCATTTTGGCCTTGTTTGAATGCGGCTTCTAAGGGATCGACTTGTTGTTTCTGATCGACAATAGAGCCTGCTAAATTAAGCACCAGTGCCGAATTATCTTCAACTTGGATATCTTCGCTACTGCCAATGGAGATAATGATCGCGGCTAAGAGTCCAAAAAAGATTAGATTGAGGATGAGTTTACGCGTCCCGTTCAGGGTGTGCCAAATAAACAAACATATTCTCTTGAAAAACGATGGGTTAGCGGACATCTGCCACTCCTTTATAAGTCCAATCTGCCAATGCTAACTGAAAATGGCGCTACAGGCTAAACACAATTGTAAAGGATTTTGACTGATGGCCTCGATCCAACGGTTGAGCTTAGATTTGACACAAGGTATGCTGATTTAAATCACTTGTTTTAAAAGGATGTTTGAATGTCGTTTCCCCATTTATTAGAACCCTTAGATCTGGGATTTACCCAGCTCAAAAACCGTGTGCTTATGGGCTCAATGCACACAGGTTTGGAAGAAGAAAAGGGCGGATTTGAGAAACTGGCAGCGTTCTACAAAGAACGCGCTCTGGGCGGTGTAGGTTTGATTGTGACGGGTGGTATTTCCCCCAATCTTCGTGGTCGCCTTACGCCCCATGCCTGTCAGCTGAGTTTTCCTTGGCAAGTGGGTAAGCATCGCGTGGTCACTCAGGCGGTGCATGAGGCTGGCGGTAAGATCTGTATGCAAATTTTGCATGCGGGACGTTATGGTTATCATCCTTTTTCCCAAGCACCAAGCAAGATTAAATCCCCCATTACACCTTTTACGCCGTCTGCTATGTCTAGTCGTCAAGTGCGCTCGACCATTAAAGATTACGCCAGCTCCGCCGCTCTTGCCAAGAAAGCGGGTTACGATGGTGTTGAGGTGATGGGCTCTGAAGGATATTTGATTAATCAGTTTGTCAGTGCGCGCACCAACACTCGCACCGATGAATGGGGCGGTGCGTTTGAAAAACGGGCGCAATTCCCAATTGAGATTGTTAACGCGATACGGGCAAAAGTCGGTAAAGATTTCATCATTATCTTCCGTTTATCTATGCTCGATCTGGTGGATAACGGTTCAACTTGGGATGAAGTGGTGCAGCTCGCTCAGTGGTTAGAGCAAGCTGGCGTGTCCATTCTAAATACGGGCATTGGCTGGCATGAAGCGCGTGTACCGACCATTGCGACAAGCGTGCCCCGTGGCGCCTTTGCGTGGGTGACGGAAAAGCTCAAACAATCTGTTTCCGTTCCCTTAATTGCGACTAACCGCATTAACACCCCTGAGATTGGTGAGCAGATTATCGCCTCAGGTCAAGCTGACATGGTGTCGATGGCGCGGCCTTTCCTTGCTGATCCTGAGTTTGTGAATAAGGCTGCGGCGAACACGCCGGAGCTTATCAACACCTGCATTGGCTGTAACCAAGCTTGTCTTGATCATACTTTTTCCCTCAAGCGCGCAACTTGCTTAGTGAATCCTCGCGCCTGTTATGAGACTGAAATCAACTTCTTACCCACAGCCAATAAAAAGCGTATTGCGGTGATGGGGGCAGGCCCTGCGGGCATGGCGTTTTCTGTCTATGCCGCTATGCGAGGCCATCACGTTGTCTTGTTTGAAGCGAAATCTGAGGTGGGTGGTCAGTTTAATCTCGCCCGTAAAATCCCAGGGAAAGAAGAGTTTAACGAGACTATTCGTTACTTCATAAACCAAATTAAGTTGCATAAGGTGGAGCTGAGATTAAACACTCGCCTCGATGCCAGTGTGTTGGCGACCGAAAAGTTTGATGAAGTGGTAATCGCCTCAGGCGTTGTGCCGCGTGATTTAGTCTTACCCGGTTTTGATGACCCACGGGTGGTCGATTATCAAAAAGTGCTCTTGGGTGAAGTGACTGTCGGTAATACGGTGGCCTTGATTGGCGCCGGCGGTATAGGATTCGATATGGCGCACTTTTTGTGTGAGCGCCAGTCGAGCACCTTGAACCCCGATAAATGGCTACAACAGTGGGGCATAGATAAGACTTACCAGCATGCGGGCGGCCTGACTGAACCTCATTCCGACAATACTGATCATCGTAAGGTGTTTTTACTGCAACGTAAAACGTCGAAGATGGGCAAGGGCTTAGGTAAAACTACCGGCTGGATCCACCGTCTTGTGCTTAAGCAACATGATGTGAAGATGAAAACGGGCGTGAGTTACGATAAGTTTGATGAGGCAGGACTGCATATTCGCGTGGGTGAAACCGCTGAAGTGCTGGCCGTCGATAACGTCGTCTTGTGTGCTGGGCAAGAATCGAATCGCACGTTAGTGGATGAGATGAAAGCGACGGGCCTGCCTGTGCATCTGATTGGTGGCGTAGATGTCGCGGCAGAGCTTGATGCTAAGCGTGCAATCCGCCAAGGCGCTGAACTGGCAATGCGTTTATAGAAAGTCGATAAGCCTTACGTTTTAAACCTTAAGTATTCAATTTTAGATCCTGAAAGCCTGAACCTATGTTCAGGCTTTTTTGTTTTAGTTTGTTTTAGTTTGTTTTAGGTTTTTTAGTGTGAATGCATTGAAAATAGAGAGAAGGGAAAATAGTGGAGTTTAAAACGTTTGGTATCTAATGGCGCGGATTGATTTAGGCTGTATTGAAAGGGGCTGTTTGTCTTAAAGCTACTTTTTGTTTAAAAGCTCATTTTTGTTTTAAAGCGATTTTGGGTTTTAACGCCACATCTTGTTTAAAGCAGCTTATTGAACAATCGAGTCTTGCCGTTATGAGTCTTCAAACACTGCCTGTTTCTGCGTGCGTGTGTCACTTGCTACATTTTGTGTTTGCTTTGACTTTGCCAAACTGGCTTTATTCTGATTCGATTGACACGCATAGGTGACCACAGCTGCACCTTCAGGTGATAGATCTAGCTCTAAATCTTCGGTAGGCACACAGCAGCAGGGCAAACATTCATCATGTTTGAGTTCGGCTAAGGGTTCGTTTAAGTAGCTGACTTTTCCGCTGATGACGCGTGTTTTGCAGGCACCGCAGAAACCGTTGCGACATTCTGAGAAGATTTTGACTTTTTTGGCTTCGAGCGCTTGCAGCAAAGTGCCTTGTTGCTCGGTAAAGAGCAACACAGGTTGACCTTGAAGGCGCACGATTGGCGCCTTCGCAAACAGGTTTTGTGGCCGTTTTTTTGATGTCACTGTTTTAATGCCATTTTGTAACGTCACTTTTAAGTGTCTTATAGATCGAAGTCGAGGAACTCATCACCATCAACCGCGGAGTCGATTTGGCCGACAAGGTATGAAGATACTTCAACTTCCTGTGGTGCAACTTGCACTGCATCGCTTTCTAACCAGTTTTTCATCCAAGGTAATGGATTGGTTATTTCTGGGTATGGTTGCGGTAGATTCACCGACTTCATGCGTTGATTAGTAATAAACTCAACGTATTGGCACAGGATCTGTTCATTCAAACCTATCATAGAGCCGTCTTTGAACAGGTATTTGGCCCATTCTTTTTCTTGCTCTGCGGCTTTGAAGAATAAATCGAAAGCTTCCTGTTGGCATTCTGCAGCAATTTCACCCATTTCTGGATCGTCTTTACCGCCTTGCATGATGCTTAAAATATGCTGAGTGCTGTTTAAGTGTAAGGCTTCATCACGGGCGATTAAGCGAATAATTTTCGCGTTACCTTCCATGAGCTTACGTTCAGCAAAGGCAAATGAGCAGGCAAAGCTAACATAGAAACGAATGGCTTCTAGGGCGTTGACTGACATCATGCACAGGTACAAGGCTTTTTTCAGGGTACGGGTATTGACTATGACTTCTTTGCCATCGATAACATGGGTTCCTGCACCGAGTAAATGGAATATCTGAGTCAATTGGATCAAATGATCGTAATAAGCGGCGATATCGGTCGCACGGCTTAAGATTTCTTTGTTCACAACGATATCGTCGAAGATCACTGAAGGATCGTTAACGATATTACGAATGATGTGGGTGTATGAGCGCGAGTGAATCGTCTCAGAGAAAGACCAAGTCTCAATCCAGGTTTCTAATTCAGGCAGTGACACCAGCGGCAAAAAGGCCACATTGGGCGAGCGGCCTTGAATCGAGTCGAGTAGGGTTTGGTATTTCAGATTCGAAATAAAGATGTGTTTTTCATGATCAGGCAATGCACCGTAGTCAATCTTATCGCGACTGACGTCTACTTCTTCCGGGCGCCAAAAGAAAGATAACTGCTTTTCTATCAGTTTTTCGAACACTTCATATTTTTGTTGATCGTAGCGCGCCACGTTGACCGATTGACCTAAAAACATAGGTTCACGGGTGGCATCGTTGGGTGTTTGACAGAAGGTAGAGTAGGCCATGGTGCTATTTTTCCAATGGATAGGGATCCACTAAATAGGGATCCCTATACTTTTTATTTGTAAGAGCCGCGTTAACGTTAAAGACTAGATTTTACATGCGCCGCCGGCGCAACCGTCATCTTCTTTCTCTAAATTGGTGATGTCATCGTGTGAATCCGACGCACCATCGCGAGTGTTATGGTAGTAAAGCGTTTTAACACCTAACTTGTAAGCATTGAGCAAATCTTTCAGTAGGGTTTGCATTGGCACTTTACGGCCTTCAAAACGTGAAGGATCGTAGTTAGTGTTAGCCGAAATCGCTTGGTCAACGAATTTCTGCATAATACCCACTAGCTGTAAGTAACCGTCGTTGCTTGGCATTTTCCACAGCAATTCATAGCTATCTTTCAGTGTATCGAAATCTGGTACCACTTGTTTTAGCTGACCGTCTTTGCTCGATTTCACGCTGATAAGGCCACGTGGTGGCTCAATACCATTGGTCGCATTGGAGATTTGCGACGAGGTTTCTGATGGCATTAATGCCGACAGCGTTGAGTTACGCAGGCCATATTGCTTGATATCGCTACGCAGTGATTCCCAGTCTAAGTGCAATGGTTCGGCACAAATTTTATCCAAGTCACGTTTGTAGGTATCAATTGGCAAAATACCTTGAGAGTAAGTGGTCTCGTGGAATAACGGACACGCACCTTGCTCTTTGGCTAAGTTCATTGAGGCTTTCAGTAAATAGTACTGAATCGCTTCGAAGGTTCTGTGGGTTAAAGCGTTCGCGCTACCATCAGAATACTTCATGCCGTTTTTCGCTAAATAGTTAGCGAAGTTGATCACGCCTATGCCTAAAGTACGGCGATTCATCGAGGCGATTTGCGCGGCCTTGATAGGGTAATCTTGATAATCCAATAAATTATCCAGTGCGCGTACGGCGAGGTCGGCTAATGGCTCAATATCAGATAACTCTTTGATAGAACCTAAGTTAAGTGCTGACAGCGTACAAAGCGCGATTTCACCTTCTGGATCATCGATGTTGTTCAATGGTTTAGTCGGCAGGGCGATTTCAAGACACAGGTTAGACTGTCTGATCGGCGCGACTTTTGAATCGAACGGGCTGTGAGTGTTGCAGTGATCCACGTTCTGAATGTAGATACGGCCCGTTGAGGCGCGCTCTTGCATCATCAGTGAAAACAGCTCAACTGCTTTTATCGTTTTCTTACGAATGCTGCTGTCTTGCTCATATTGCACATATAAACGTTCGAATTCGTTTTGATCTTCAAAGAAAGCATCGTACAAGCCAGGCACGTCAGATGGGCTAAATAAACTGATGTTTTCGCCTTTGATCAGACGTTGATACATGACTTTGTTCAACTGCACACCGTAGTCTAAATGACGGATACGGTTGTCTTCGACGCCGCGGTTATTTTTCAATACCAGCAGAGATTCGACTTCTAAGTGCCAAATAGGGTAGAACAGGGTCGCAGCACCGCCACGCACGCCGCCTTGAGAACACGACTTCACTGCGGTTTGGAAATACTTATAGAAAGGTAAACAACCTGTGTGGAAGGCTTCACCACCACGGATTGGGCTACCTAAGGCACGAATACGACCGGCGTTAATACCGATACCCGCACGTTGGCTGACGTATTTCACGATAGACGAAGCGGTCGCGTTGATAGAATCTAAGCTGTCACCACATTCGATCAGTACGCAAGAGCTAAACTGACGCGTTGGGGTGCGCACACCGGCCATAATTGGCGTTGGCAGCGACAGTTTAAAAGTTGATACCGCGTCATAGAAATCTTTAACGTATTTCAGGCGCGTCTCTTTTGGATAACGGGCAAACAAGCAAGCTGCGACCAAAATGTAAAGGAACTGCGCGCTCTCATAGATTTCGTGGGTCACACGGTTTTGAACTAAATATTTGCCTTCAAGCTGTTTTACCGCAGCGTAGGAAAAATCCATATCGCGCCAATGGTCGATATAGGTATCCATCACATCCAGCTCTTCGCGGGTGTAATCACTTAAAATGTGTTGATCGTATTTACCCAGCTCAACCAATTTAGTCACGTGAGCATACAATGCGGGCGGCTCGAACTGACCGAAGGCCTTCTTACGCAAATGAAACACCGCTAAACGGGCAGCAAGGAACTGATAGTCCGGTGATTCTGGAGAAATTAAATCCGCCGCAGCCTTGATAATGGTTTCATGGATAGCTTCGGTTGGGATGCCATCGAAAAACTGTAGGTGCGAGCGAAGTTCAACTTCCGAAACAGAAACGTTTTTTAATCCCTTGGCTGCCCAAGTAATTACGCGGTGTATTTTTTCGAGATCGATATTCTCACGATCGCCACAGCGTTTTGTGACTGTCATAGTGCTATTCATTTGGAGATAGGCCTTGGTTCTTATATGTATTTAGGTGAGCAAAATCACCGTACGTATCCTTGTAAAACAATCAATAATCGTCCCTTAAATACAGCTGACTGGTTACAAACGAGTCAATTAAGCGGCGAGCTTCTAGTGTGTCTGATTGTTACCTATACACAAGATATGGTGTTTTAAATTATATGGGATACAAGATAGTGAGGTTTGCCCCTATTTGCAAGTCTGAATTCAGGGGACATCTTGTGGATAACGTGAGGATAAAATTTTGCGTTAGTAACGACTAACCTTGAAGCTCAATTTCAGGTTAGCGTGTCACACTCATGGGGGATTTTTAGGCGATCTTTTCTTTAGATCGCGATCGCTCACGAGTGCCGATCTTTTATCCGCCTGACTTTTTCCGTGGGTCATAAATAGTATGCTGACACACTGATGTTCGTCAGTGAAGTTACGTATTGGATGCCTTAGTCTTGAGCATTGTAGGCGCTGTTTTTGGTTGATGTTGTTAAGCCAATGCTTCGATTAGTGCTTGATGTAGCTCAGTTGGGCTCGCAAAATACGCGTGCGCTGGCCATTGCAACGGCTTGTCGTTCACGCCCAGATAACCCCATAGGGCCACGCCGCCTAACATGCCAGCAGCCTTGGCCGCGAGCAGATCTCGCTCGGCATCCCCAAGATACAAAATGTGCTCAGGTGCGCAGTTTAGTTGCTGTGCACCTAACAACATAGGTGCTGTGTGGGGTTTTGGGTGTTTGGTCGAATCGCCACTGATGATAACGGGCATACGCAAGTGTAAATTCAGTTTTCGCAATAAGGGACGGGTAAACCGGGCTGGCTTGTTGGTGATCACCCCAAACGGCATCTGCGTTAACTCAAGCCAATCGAGTAATGCCGCTATGCCTGTGAATAGCGCACAGTGATCGCCATTTATACGCTGATAGTGGGCGAGTAGCCCTTGCTGAACTTGAGACCGAAGATCTTCTGCCGCATCAGGGATCGCGGCATCGACTAAGGCAAAACTGCCGTGGGATGCGGCGTAGCGCATGGCCGCTAACGGCTGCGCGGCGATGCCGACATCTTGAAGACTTAAATTGAGGGCTTGCACCAGATCCGGCGCGGTATCGGCTAAGGTGCCGTCGAGATCGAACAGTACGCCTTTGATCTGTGCCAGACTCATATTAATCAACCTTACGCGTCGCTATCATGTAATTCACATCAACCTTAGGCGTGTACTTAAAAATGCTCGTCAATGGGTTGTAGCTTACCCCTAAGGCATCGGTACAGATAAGATCGGTATTATCTACTAGCTCAATCAGCTCCGAAGGCTTAATGAATTTTTTATGCTCGTGGGTGCCAACTGGCAGCATTTTTAGCAAATATTCCGCACCTAAAATGGTGTGCACGTAGGATTTAATGTTGCGGTTGATGGTGGAGAAAAACACATGACCACCGGGTTTGACCATGTCACAGCATGCTTTAATCACAGATTGTGGATCGGGTACATGTTCGAGCATTTCCATGCAGGTCACCACATCGTAATAGGCTTGATGATCTTGGCTGTGGGCCTCGGCAGTATTTTTTACATAATTAATGCTCACGCCCGTTTCGAGGGCATGTAGGCGGGCGACTTCTAAGGGCTCATCACCCATATCTAAACCATCAACCTCGGCGCCGATGCGGGCCATGCTTTCAGACAAAATGCCGCCACCACAGCCGACATCGAGCACTTTCTTGCCGAAAATACCGCCAGCGGTTTGATCGATATAGTTTAAGCGCAGCGGGTTTAATAGATGCAGCGGCTTAAATTCGCCGTTGAGATCCCACCAAGTTTCGGCCATACGTTCAAACTTTGCGATTTCCTGTGGGTCTACATTGGTATTCTGATGCATGCTATTACCTGAAGAAGCTGTATTGTGCGGCTATTATAACGACTATGTTTGATAAACAAAGTGCTCGACCGAGCTAAGCCCTTGTGGTTGAGTGAATTTTCAGCAGTTATCTGCTTTTATGTTAATTGTTGTGCTCCGTATCGACCTTTTACTTTATCCCTTTGGCGATTTTTCCTCATCGTAAGCCGTGAATTTCAACGCTTGTTTATCGCACAAACGACCAAATTGACAGTGTTTTCATCTATTAAGCCACCAGACTCTCAATTCGATAATGATAGGTCTGGCGACATTAAATAACTGTGTTAGAATGCCAAATCACGTTTTTGGGCTTGGCAATGATACGGATTATACGTTGTCGGCTATTTTTCAGGGGAACGAGCAGTTTATGACTGATCTGGCATCATCTATTTCGCCAATTAATATCGAAGACGAACTAAAGAATTCGTACCTTGATTACGCCATGAGCGTTATCGTGGGACGTGCATTACCAGACGTGCGCGACGGCTTAAAGCCGGTTCATCGCCGCGTTCTGTTTGCCATGAGTGAATTGAAGAACGATTGGAACAAGCCTTACAAAAAATCTGCCCGTGTGGTCGGTGACGTCATCGGTAAATATCACCCGCATGGTGATTCTGCTGTTTATGACACTATCGTCCGTATGGCCCAGCCATTCTCACTGCGTTACACCTTAGTAGACGGCCAAGGTAACTTCGGTTCGGTCGACGGTGACTCAGCGGCGGCAATGCGTTATACCGAAATCCGTATGGATAAGTTAGCGCACCAATTACTGGCCGATCTTGAAAAAGAGACAGTGGATTTCGTCCCTAACTACGACGGCACAGAACAGATCCCAGCTGTACTACCTACACGCGTACCTAACCTGTTAATTAACGGTTCATCGGGTATTGCCGTGGGTATGGCAACCAACATCCCACCCCACAACTTAACAGAAGTGGTGAAGGGCTGTTTGGCATTGATTGAAGAGCCTTCACTGTCGATTGAACAGTTGATGGAATACATTCCAGGTCCGGATTTCCCCACTGCAGCGATTATCAATGGCCGTAAAGGCATTATTGATGCCTATAAAACTGGCCGGGGCCGCGCGATCATGCGTGCTCTGGCAGATGTGGAAACCGAAGATAATGGCCGTGAGCGCATTATCGTCACTGAAATCCCGTATCAAGTGAACAAAGCCCGTTTAATCGAGAAGATTGCCGAGCTGGTTAAAGATAAAAAGCTTGAAGGGATCAGCGGTCTACGCGACGAGTCTGATAAAGACGGTATGCGTATCGTTATTGAAATTAAGCGCGGTGAAGTGGGCGAGGTTGTACTCAATAACCTTTATGCTCAAACACAAATGCAGTGTTCTTTCGGGATTAACATGGTGGCCCTGACCAATGGTCAGCCTAAACTGTTTAACCTTAAAGAAATGCTCGAATGCTTTATTCTGCATCGCCGTGAAGTGGTGACGCGTCGTACCGTATTTGAACTGCGTAAAGCCCGTGAGCGTGCCCATATTTTGGAAGCGCTGGCGGTTGCACTGGCTAACATTGACCCGATTATTGCACTGATCAAAGCCTCACCCACGCCTGCGGATGCCAAAGTGAAATTGGTTGAGCAAGGTTGGGAATTAGGCCACGTTCAAGGCATGCTGGAAAAAGCGGGCGATGACGCCGCGCGTCCAGAGTGGTTAGAGCCACAATACGGTATTCGTGACGGTCAATACTTCCTGACTGAGCAACAAGCTCAGGCCATTCTGGAACTGCGTTTACACCGTTTGACCGGTCTTGAGCACGATAAGATCATCGCCGAATACGAAGAACTGCTCGAATTTATCGCGGGTCTGCTGTTTATTTTGCGCAGTCCTGAGCGTTTGATGGAAGTGATCAAGGAAGAATTAGTTCAAATCCTTGAAGAATATGGTGATGCGCGCCGTACAGTGATCAATGCCAACGAAGTTGATATGAGTCTTGAAGACTTGATCAACGAAGAAGACGTTGTGGTAACACTGTCGCACTTAGGTTATGCCAAGTATCAACCATTGACCGATTACCAAGCCCAGCGCCGTGGTGGTAAAGGTAAAGCCGCGACGAAAGTGAAAGACGAAGATTTCGTCGAGAAGCTGTTAGTTGCCAATACCCATGACACCATTTTGTGCTTCTCTGATTTTGGTAAGATGTACTGGCTCAAAGTGTATCAACTGCCATTAGCGAGCCGTACGGCCCGTGGTCGTCCAATTGTTAACTTGTTGCCGTTATCCGATGGCGAGCGCATTACTGCGATTCTGCCAGTACGTGAATACGCGGCGGACAAGTACATCATCATGGCGACCTCACACGGTACTGTGAAGAAAACCGCACTAACTGCTTATAGCAATCCACGTGCAAACGGTATTATCGCCGTTAACCTCAAAGACGGTGACCAACTGATCGGTGTCGATATCACTAACGGTGATGACGAAATCATGTTGTTCTCGAACGAAGGTAAAGTGGTTCGCTTTGGTGAGAAAGTTCGTGATTCTGAAACAGGCGAAGTGAAAACCGATCCTGAAACTGGTGAAGAAGTCTTGTCCTTACGTCCTATGGGCCGTACTGCAACAGGCGTTCGTGGTATCCGTTTAGAAGAAGGTCAGAAAGTCGTGTCGCTTATCGTACCCAAAGGCGATGGCGCGATTCTGACTGTGACTGAAAACGGCTACGGTAAACGGACGCAACTGTCTGAATATCCTGCGAAGAGCCGTGCGACTAAAGGTGTGGTTTCAATCAAGGTGAGTGAACGTAACGGCGCTGTTGTTGGGGCTGTTCAAGTCGGTCTTAACGACGAACTGATGCTCATCAGTGATAAAGGTACCTTAGTGCGTACACCTGCGAGCGGCGTGTCTATCATTGGCCGTAACACTCAAGGTGTAACGATTATCCGTACTGCGGGCGACGAGAAAGTGGTCGGCCTACAACGTATCGACGAAATCCAAACTGAAGAAGATGAAGTCGAGCTGGATGAAAACGGTTTACCGATTGTTCCTGTCATTGTCGAAGGCGAATTAGCCGACGAGGCGCTTGAAGAAGCGCTGGATGACGAAGAAGAGTTGGACGAAGATGAAGACGAGCTTGCTGATGATGAGCAAGACGAAGAGTAATTAAGTGTCATATTAACGAGCGTCCAATTGGACGCTCGTTTTTTTAATGGCATTGATGTTGATAGCATTGTTCGTTTTAGAATGGTTTCGTATTTATCAATACCTACATCATGGTTGGGATTAAGGAGAGTGTCAGTGAGCGCGATTTATAATTTCTGTGCTGGACCTGCAATGTTACCCGCAGCGGTAATGAAAAAAGCACAACAGGAATTACTTGATTGGAATGGCCAAGGCGTTTCCGTGATGGAAATCAGCCACCGAAGTAAAGAGTTCATCGCGCTTACACAACAAGCCGAGTCCGATTTACGTGAACTGATGCAGATCCCCACAAATTACCATGTGCTATTTATGCACGGCGGTGGTCGTGGACAGTTCTCCGCTGTTGTGAATAATTTTTTAGGTAATCATGGCCGAGCCCTGTATTTAGTCAGTGGTCAATGGTCATCTGCCGCGTTAGCCGAAGCACAAAAGCTCGTGGGTGAAGCGCAGATTGATAGCTTGAATATTGTTGAAAAACACAATGGACTCAATGCGGTTGTCTTACCTGATTTACATAAAATCGATGCCGATTATCGCTATGTTCACTATTGCCCTAATGAGACAGTAGATGGTATCGAAATTTTTGATGAATTAGACTCACCTTGGCCAATTGTTGCCGATTTATCGTCAACCATTATGTCACGTGAAATCGACGTCAGCCGCTACGGTTTGATTTACGCTGGCGCACAAAAGAACATAGGTCCATCGGGTCTGTCGATAGTGATAGTGCGCGATGACATGTTAAAACTGCCGAGTTTACCGCAGTCGTCCATCATGGACTATCGTTTAGCCGTTGAGCATGATTCTATGTTCAATACACCGCCAACCTTTGCTTGGTATCTCGCCGCTGAAGTCTTTGCTTGGCTTAAGTCCATTGGCGGCATTGCGAGTATTGCAAAAATTAATCAACAAAAAGCGCAGATGTTATATCAATGCATTGATGGTAATGCTTTCTACCGTAATGGGGTTGTTGCAGCGAACCGCTCACAAATGAACGTGACTTTCCAATTAGTCAACGAAGCGCTCGATAGTGAGTTCCTAAAGCAAGCCCAAATAGCTGGGCTCGTTGCCTTAAAGGGTCATCGTATCGTAGGGGGTATGCGTGCTAGCCTCTATAATGCAATGCCACTCGATGGTGTAGTTGCTTTGGTCAAGTTTATGAATGAGTTTGCAAACAAACATAGCTAGGCTTAGCTGTATTGAGTTACTCATTAGCTTGCGACGCTTAGCGTCTAGGCTTTTCTGCCTGAATATCAACGTTATGCTTATTGAATGTTGATCATCAGTTAGCCATCCCAAAAGCGAATGCTCAAATGCATTCGCTTTTTTGTTAGCTTTAATTTATCGACAATGGCGTTAAGCAAGATGACGTTGAGACCAGATGCCTTCAAGAACACTCGCTGTGAGAAAGCCTGTGAGCTGACGCGCATTACTGAGTAAGATGCTGGGTTAGTTGTATGTTATTGTTTATCATAATTAAAAGAACGTATCTTTAGATGCGTATACACGATAAATCAATAGGATGTCACCGATGGATTTGGCCAAGCTTTCGCGGATTAGTATGAAGCATTTGATCACTTTGCATGTGATGCTCGATACCTTGAGCGTAACCGCCAGTGCCGAACGTTTATGTTTAAGTCCCTCATCCGTCAGTAAAACCTTAAGCCAGCTCAGGGACAGTTTAAACGATGAACTGTTCTATCGTAACGGCAACTCACTGGTAGCAACCCCATTGGCAAGACGATTAGGGCCAAGCGTGCAGCAGATGATCAATGATATGAATCAGATCATGAGTCAGGATGCGTTTAACCCTGCACATTTTGAGGGGCGTTTTTCGCTTGCGATGCGCGAAAGCACCTTTGAACTGCTGGCCGCCAAGCTCAGCGCCCATATTCTGAGCTTGGCTCCTAATATCCGCCTCGATATTTACAGCAAAGACAATATTGGTTTTGATGGATTGCTTAAAGGTACATTAGACTTTGTGCTGTTACCCCATGATCTGAGTCAACCTAATCCTCTTCAAGACGATCTGGTGTGGGAAACCTTGTTTAGCGATGAAATGATCTGCCTGATGAATTCGTCCCATCCCTTGGCAAAGCAGCGAAACATCAGCTTTGATGATTACCTAAGTTACCGCCATATTGGCATTACCGATACGGATCTCAGTACGCCTTTTTTTGATATTTTGCTCGCCCAACAATCTAAAAAACGGGCCGTCCCCATTTCGGTCCCAGACTTTGGCAGTGCGGCGTTAATGTGCCATCACAGTGAGTTGCTTTTTACCTGCTCGCGCCGCTGGGCATCCATCGCTAGCCAAGCCAAAGGCTTAACGATTAAATCTTTACCCATAGAATATGGCAAAGTGGCTTACAGCCTAGTTTGGCATAGTCAAAGCATGAAAGATCCCGCACTGCGCTGGCTTTATGAGCAAATTTTGCTTTGCAGTCGTTAAAGGTATATGGAAGGTAACACGAGATTGGTTACGCCTCGCTTTGCAAGCGTTGCGGCTAAGCGTTCAATATCGGCTTGTTTACAGCTTGGCCAATTTAGTGCTTCATCGACAACACCATGATGGTGAAAGGCATTTAACTTAACTCGCGTATCTGGGCCTAGCAGAAGTAAATAGGTCGCTAGCGCTTCTATTTCGTCCTCGTAATCCGTGATGCTCGGAATGTGCAGCAATCTCACCTCATACAGTTTTTGCTGTTTAGCCAATAACTGGATTGATTTAAACACGGCATGGTTATCACGACCAGTAATGTATCTATGGGTATCTTGCTGCCACGCTTTGAGATCCACCATAGCGCCATCTAAAAACGGCAGCAGTTTATGCCATCCCGTTAGACTTAAACTGCCATTGGTGTCGAGCATGCAAGTTAAGTGTGATAACGACTCTGTCGCTTTAATTCCTTTAAACAACGCAAGAATAAATGGCAGTTGCAGACTCGCTTCGCCGCCGCTCACGGTAATACCATTAATAAAGTGACGCTGACTATGGAGAATCGTCAGTATCTCCTCGACTGTGTAACGACTGACCTTAGGGCTCGCTTGTTTCGGGCATACGGCAATACAAGTATCGCATTGGCTACAACGCTCACTATCCCAGTGAATGCGAGGCTTATCATTGAGGTTTATTAATGTCAGCGCATTGTCAGGGCAGGTGGCGACACAATCGCCACAGGCATCGCATAAACCTATGGTATGTGGGTTATGGCAGTTTTTGCATTGATAGTTGCAGCCCTGTAAGAATAACACGAGCCTGCTGCCAGGCCCGTCGACACAGGAAAAGGGCAATAGCTGACTGACTATTGCCTGTTTATTTATGGCCTGTTCATTTAACAACACAGGGGGGAGTGCTCATGGGCGATAACGCGTGCTTGTCGTTGCAATATTCCCGTATTAACCGCAGCTTCTGCGGCTAAGCCTGTGGTATTGAGACGCGAGCCGCACTGTTTAAACGCTTCAATATCTGAGCGTTTTACCATATAGCCAGTCACGCGCATTAAATCGTTAGAGGCGACATTGGCGGTAAACTCCCTAAAACCTAACTCAAGCGCGGCTTTACACAATTGGAACATAGCTTGAGGATTGGATTTCACGGTTTCATCTATGGTCAAAATATCGCTAATCCCCGCCGTATAATACTGATGATGTTGCGCTAGGGCTTGAATATGGGCGATGGGATTCGGTTCAGTGCCATAGGGGATGCGAACGCCAGGAGTCACATCATTGTCGATACTAATACCGCCCTGTGAATGCAGTAGTGCCCGCCCATGGTAACCATGTGTGACGGGTGTGGATTTCACTATGGCATCGAGCGCAGCAGAAATACGATAGCCCAGCTGATTTGCATCTGTCTGATGACCATAGCCAGTGTGTTGATCTCGTTGAGATAACTTCGTTGCATCAGTAGCCGTGAATGTCCGCAGAATATTCACGGCTTCTGCCATGCCGTAAATACCAAACATGGGTGCAAAGCGCGATTCATCAATCAATTGCTCTTTAACTAAAAAACTGTCAAAGAAGTGTGATTCTTGATGCAAAAATGCCGAGCGCGCGTCAATGAGCTCGAAGGTGAGTGAGCAGTAATTTGGCAATACAGTATCAAAAAAATCGTTTATAGAATTGGCCTTTAACGCAACTTCTTTAAGATTAAGTCGAACTAAGGTATTGGCGCCGCCCGCTAACGGCAACGCGTTGTAGCAACTGACAATACCAAAACCGCGCTCATCAAACGCACTGGCATGCAGTGGGTAATTCGCGATATGCGGCTTACTGCACTGAGAAATATTGGTGGTCGCAAGCAACAACAATTCATCTGGCGTGACGGCGGGGTCGTACATAAAAGTCAAATTGGGGGCAACTTGTTTTAACTCGGCATCAATGCGCAGTAGGGTGCGGCAAACGATGTTATCTGTAGGGCCAATATTCACATGCATAAAGGCATCGGGCAGGGTTCTGTCGAGCATGATCCAAAATAGTTTTAATTTACGATAAAGAACTTCTGAATCCATTCCTTCAACGAAAGGCATCAAAATGTCATCCAGCTGACCTAAATACACGGGGATATTGGTCACCGATGGCACGTGATGATACAGAATCGTTAAGGCATTGATGGCTTCATCCAAGTTTTTTGCCGCTGATAACTCTAAGTATTCAGAGCCTTGTTGAAGGTAGCGGGCATAATCTGGCAACACATAGCGTGGTTTAAACGGCGCATGGCCTTCAAACATGTCGCAAATAATACCGTCATTCATCGCGGCTTTTACCTCGGGCGATATCGACATATAGGGCAAACTGGCTTCCGCTTCTAATGCTAAATAGTTGGATTTTTGCTTGGGTGAAAGCTGCGGGTTGGTGACGATTTGCACTAATTTATCTTGTAATAACATGGCTGAACATCCACAAGTTCTATGATGACCACTAATCTACTCAGTGGCGTTGGCTTTAAAAAGTGAAAATAGCCGCAGTCCTGATTAATGAAATGGAAATCCGCCGACCTAGGTCACAATTTGTGGCTTATTGCGATAACGTCGCGATGTCAAAATCGCTAGAATGTGGTTTTACGATTAAAAATAAATGCTTGAACAGTGAGACGTGGCCTTGCTTGTCATATTGGGGATATGAAACAGAGGATAATGAACTGCCAAAACTTATCGGGTGGGATGATTAAAAAATTTAACACTTGAGGCGGTAAATGAACTCTGCTGTATCCCTTTATTGCGGGAATACAGCAGAGTGAGCGGTGCAGATAAACTCAGCGGCTTAAAGCACTTTAGCAATCGATTGAGCTAAGTAATCAACGTTATCTTCACTGATCCCAGCAATACTGATGCGGCTTGAACCTACCATATAGATGCTGAATTCTTTTTGTAGGCGCGCCACTTGCTCTGGAGCCACCCCAAGGAAAGAGAACATACCTTTTTGGCGGGCGATAAAGCTAAAGTCACGGTTTACGCCGTTGGCTTTAAGTTTATTCACTAAAATGGCGCGGTTGCCGTTGATGCGATCGCGCATCACTTTCAGCTCATCAAGCCATTCTTGGGTTAATTCTGCCGATCCTAAAATCGTCTCAACAATCGCGGCACCGTGGGCAGGTGGCATAGAGTAGAGGCAGCGAACCACATAAAGCAGCACAGATTGCGCGATATTGGCGGTATTGGCATCTTTGGCAATCACAGAGCAGGAACCAATACGCTCACGGTACAAACCGAAGTTTTTCGAGCATGAGCTGCACAGGATCATATTATCGACCGCTGCCGCCATATGACGCACGCCGTAGGCATCAATATCCACGCCATCACCAAAGCCTTGGTAGGCCATGTCAATCAGTGGTGTAAAGCCTTGCTCTTTTGTCAGGGCAACCACTTTATCCCATTGCTCTGTGGTTAAATCCATTCCGCTTGGGTTATGGCAACAGGCGTGGAATAACACCACATCATCAGGACTTACTTGCGATAATGCGGCAAGCATCTCATCAAATTTCAATGATTTGCTATCGTAGTCATAGTAAGGATAGGTTTTAACAGTAATGCCAGCCGCTTCGAATAAACCGATATGGTTTGCCCAAGTTGGATCGCTTACCCATAACACAGCATTCGGGTTGCAGCGTTTGATAAAGTCACCCGCCACGCGCAGCGCGCCTGTACCACCGGGTGTCGATACAGTGCGGATACGGTTAGCGATAATGGCACAGTGGCCAGTACCAAAGGCTAATTCCGTCATCAAGGTGTTGAATTGTGGTGAGCCTGTTGGGCCAATATACACTTTAGTGGTTTCGGTATCGAGACGGAATTTCTCGGCTTTTTTCACGCAGCTCAGGATCGGGGTCACGCCTGTAGGGTCTTTATAAACGCCCACACCTAAATCAACTTTTTGCGGGTGGGTGTCTTCGCGGTACTGAGTCAACAAGCCAAGGATGGGATCTGCTGGCATTGCGATGAGTGAGTTAAACATAGCTCCATCTACCTTTCTGGTTATAGTGCAAACGTGATTGTTCGTATCAGATATGCGTTATTTATCGTTTGGAGGCTAGAATAGCGCGGAAAGGTAAAGTAATTAAAGTGAAAACTGTGATTACACGCTAGTTATCTTGGCAAAAAAGCCTGCCAAAAATACGGTTAAATCATAAATTAACCGCTTAAATTTTGCGTTTTTGTTATTTTTACACTGTTCTCAGCAAATAATCTGACCAAAATGTCATTTTTCTCGAAAAAACGGTTGAATCCTTAGCGACAATCGGTAATTTTATAACGACGAAGCACCAACAAGGCCCCAATCTCCTTTTATTTGTAATCTTAACTTGACGCGCTGTAGCGTGAAGTTGCCATTTTGCGTATTCAGTCCGCGTGATCGTGATGATGACGCCCTATAGAGAAAGAAGATTTATTCATGAAGCAATTACGTCTTGAACCTGTTGTGCAAGTCCGCGGTGAAATCAATATTCCGGGCTCAAAAAGTATTTCAAATCGAGCCTTATTATTGGCCACCTTAGCCCAAGGTACGACCACGCTCACCAATCTGCTCGACTCAGATGATATCCGCCACATGTTGGCCTCCCTCAAGCAGTTAGGGATGAACTACCGTTTATCGCAAAACAATACTGTGTGTGAACTCGATGGTTTAGGTGGTGTGATTTCCTCAGCATCCGCGCAGGAATTGTTTTTAGGCAATGCGGGTACCGCAATGCGCCCCTTATGCGCCGCCTTAACCTTAGGCCAAGGTGAATTTACTCTCACGGGCGAACCACGTATGGAAGAGCGTCCGATTGGCGATTTAGTCGATGCCTTAAGGCAACTCGGTGCCAATATTGTTTATCTTAAAAATGACGGTTTCCCGCCACTGACGATTAATGCCACTGGCCTTAATGGCGGTGATGTTGAAATTGCAGGCGATTTATCGAGCCAGTTTTTAACGGCGTTGTTGATGGTTGCGCCGCTTGCTAAGGGCAGCGTCAATATCCATGTCAAAGGCGAGTTAGTCTCTAAGCCTTATATCGATATTACTATCGCCTTGATGGCGCAGTTCGGCGTTAACGTCATTAACCATGACTACGCGCGTTTTGAGATTGTTGCAGGCCAGCGTTATATATCACCGGGTAAAGTACTGGTAGAAGGCGATGCGTCATCGGCATCGTATTTCCTCGCGGCAGGGGCGATTAAGGGCGGCGAAGTCAAAGTCACGGGTGTGGGTCGTTTGAGTATTCAAGGCGATGTAAAATTTGCCGATGTGCTCGAAAAAATGGGCGCAGATATCGAGTGGGGCGATGACTATATTATTGCACGCGGCTCCCAATTAACGGCCGTCGACTTAGACATGAACCACATTCCCGATGCGGCCATGACCATTGCAACCGCAGCCTTATTTGCTAAAGGCACGACGGTTATTCGCAATATCTATAACTGGCGTATTAAAGAAACCGACCGGTTAGCGGCTATGGCAACTGAACTGCGAAAAGTGGGCGCCGAGGTTGAAGAGGGGAATGACTACATTAAAATCACCCCGCCTGCCGTGATTAACACCGCTGAAATTGATACCTACAATGATCACCGCATGGCCATGTGCTTTTCTATGCTGGCATTTGCCGATTGCGGTATCACCATCAATGATCCAGATTGTACTTCTAAAACATTCCCTGACTACTTTAAGCAGTTTGCGAGCCTGCAAGGCTAAGTCTGTTTGTTTCGTTATTGTTACAACCATCAATGTCAAGAATAGCAAGCCGTATTTGTGCGGCTTCTAATCTTCATAAAAAATCCACGGATTTTGTTTGTCTTTTATTGTACAATGCGGCGCGCTCATTTTCGGGGGCTCACTTGATGAACTCACGGATGATGGTTATTTTTTGCGGAGGAATGTATGTCTGAACGGGCTCCTGTAGTCACAATCGACGGCCCAAGTGGTGCTGGCAAAGGTACAATTAGTCAATTATTGGCTCAGCATCTAGGTTGGCAACTACTTGATAGTGGTGCCATTTACCGAGTTCTTGCGCTTGCAGCAATTCATCATAACGTTGAACTGGAAAATGAAGAGTCTATCACGTTGTTAGCGGCACATCTGGATGTGAAGTTTTTAACAGGCAATGATACCGATCCGGTTCAAGTGATATTGGAAGGTGAAGACGTCACCACCGACATTCGCACTCAAGAGTGCTCGAATGCCGCTTCAAAAGTCGCTGCCTTTCCACGGGTGAGAGAAGCCTTATTACGTCGCCAACGGGCCTTTAAAACGGCGCCAGGATTAATTGCCGATGGTCGTGACATGGGAACAGTCGTTTTCCCAAGTGCGCCGGCAAAATTATATTTAACCGCCTCAGCTGAAGAGCGTGCCCAAAGACGCTATAATCAGTTGCAGGACAAGGGCTTCGATGTTAATATCGAGCGCCTTTTAAGTGAAATTATCGAACGTGATGACCGCGATATGAATCGTCCGGTGGCTCCTTTAGTCCCCGCCGAGGACGCGCTCATTATCGATACTAGCGGTAAGGGTATTGATGAAGTGCTAGCGCTTGCGCTTAACTTTATCAACCAAAAATTATCCGGCACTAACTAAGTTAGCCCACCGGATAGGTATTCGTATTAAGGATGATACGGATAATTTGACTGACTCCACGTCTAGGACGGACAGTGGTTTAATAAAGAAAGTAACCTAAACATGACTGAATCTTTTGCTGATCTATTTGAACAATCCCTTCAAACTCTGGAATTCCGTCCAGGCTCTATCGTTCGTGGTACTGTTGTATCAATCAAAAACGGTATGGTACTGGTTGACGCGGGTCTGAAGTCTGAAAGCCCAATCCCAGCTGAACAATTCAAAAACGCTCAAGGCGTTTTAGAAATTCAAGTTGGCGATGAAGTTGACGTAGCTCTTGACTCTGTTGAAGACGGCTTCGGTGAGACTCAACTGTCTCGCGAAAAAGCGAAACGTCATGAAGCTTGGATCGTTCTGGAAAAAGCTTATGAAGATGCTGAAACTGTAATCGGTATCATCAATGGTAAAGTTAAAGGCGGTTTCACTGTTGAATTAAACGGTATCCGTGCCTTCTTACCAGGTTCTCTAGTTGACGTGCGCCCAGTTCGCGACACCGCTCACTTAGAGTACAAAGAATTAGAATTCAAAGTTATCAAGCTAGACCAGAAGCGTAACAACGTTGTTGTTTCTCGTCGTGCAGTTATCGAATCAGAAAGCAGCGCTGAGCGTGATGCACTGTTAGAAAACCTGCAAGAAGGTCAAGCAGTTAAGGGTATCGTTAAGAACCTGACTGACTACGGTGCATTCGTAGATTTAGGTGGTGTTGACGGTCTGCTACATATCACAGATATGGCGTGGAAACGTGTTAAACATCCATCAGAAATCGTCAATGTTGGCGATGAAATCAACGTTAAAGTACTGAAGTACGATCGTGAGCGCACTCGTGTGTCTCTAGGTCTGAAACAACTTGGCGAAGATCCATGGTTAGAAATCAGCAAACGCTACCCAGAAAACACACGTTTAACTGGTCGCGTTACTAACCTAACTGACTACGGTTGCTTCGTAGAAATCGAAGAAGGCGTTGAAGGTCTGGTTCACGTTTCTGAAATGGATTGGACTAACAAGAACATTCACCCATCTAAAGTGGTTAACTTAGGTGATGAAGTTGAAGTTCTGGTTCTGGACATCGATGAAGAGCGTCGTCGTATTTCTCTAGGTCTGAAACAATGTAAGACTAATCCATGGGATGACTTCGCAACTCGTTACAACAAAGGCGACAAGGTTTCTGGTAAGATCAAGTCAATCACTGACTTCGGTATCTTTATCGGTCTTGACGGTGGTATCGATGGTCTAGTTCACCTGTCTGACATTTCTTGGAACGGTACTGGCGAAGACGCAGTTTCTGAATACAAGAAAGGCGATGAAATCCATGCAGTGGTTCTGTCTGTAGATCCAGAGCGTGAGCGCATCAGCTTAGGTGTTAAGCAAACTGAAGATGATCCATTCAACGCATACTTGGCTGACAAGAAGAAAGGTACTATCGTAAACGGTACTGTTTCTGCTGTTGATGCTAAAGGTGTGACTGTTGAACTGGCTGACACTGTTGAAGGTTACATCCGTGTAGCTGACATTTCACGTGAGCGTATCGAAGATGCATCTACTGTCTATAATGTAGGTGATGCAATCGAAGCTAAGTTCATGGGTGTTGACCGTAAGAACCGCTCTATCAGCCTGTCAATCAAAGCGAAAGACGAAGCTGAAGAGAAAGAAGTAATGGCGACTCTGAACAAACAAGATGACGCTGTTATTAGTAATGCAATGGCTGAAGCGTTTAAAGCAGCTCGTAAATAATCGCCTGTTGTTTGGGGAGACATCTCTCCCCATTAGGCGACTGTGTTTGGCTTGATAATAGGGGATAGCTAGGATGACGAAATCTGAACTTATCGAAAAACTCGCCACCAGGCAGTCGCAGCTGTCGGCGAAAGAGGTTGAAGGCGCAATCAAAGAAATGTTGGAGCAAATGGCAACAACATTAGAAAGCGGTGATCGTATTGAGATCCGTGGCTTTGGTAGTTTCTCGCTTCACTATCGTGCACCGCGGACTGGCCGTAATCCAAAGACTGGTTCATCAGTCGATTTGGAAGGTAAATACGTCCCGCACTTTAAGCCAGGCAAAGAACTGCGCGAGCGTGTTGACGCCGTTAATGTGTGATTGACCGCATAGTAAAAAGCCTCCGTTAGGAGGCTTTTTTGTATCTATTGCAAGGCAATGCTGGTCAGCTTAGTAAATTTCTTGGATAATCATTAAATTGAAACGCGTTTAGGGAGTGCAGCGTGAAATCATTTGTAGCAACTGTGCTTGTGGCACTGTTATTTATTCTGGCGTTGATTTTTGGCGCGCGCAACGAACAAGTGGTGACCATCAGCTATTTTGTCGCACAGGGTGAATATCGTTTACCTGTTGTCTTAGCGATTGTCTTTTTTGCTGGTTTTATTTTGAGTTGGTTATTTGCTAGCTACTATATTGTTCGCTTGAAATTAAGTTTAGCGGCAACTAAAAAGAAACTAAATCAAGTGATCGCTAAAATCCCTCAGGATGTAGACGCCTAATATGCTTGAGATCCTCTTTCTGTTGCTTCCCATTGCTGCCGCCTATGGTTGGTATATGGGGCGACGGAGCATAAGGCAGAATCAAAGTAATCAACGTAAACAATTGAGCCGGGATTATTTTACTGGCCTCAATTTCTTACTGTCGAACGAATCGGATAAAGCCGTCGATTTGTTTATCAGTATGCTAGATGTTGACGATGAAACCATCGATACCCATCTGTCACTCGGTTCGCTGTTCCGTAAGCGAGGCGAGGTCGACCGCTCTATTCGTATCCATCAAAATTTAATCGCGCGGCCTACATTAACCAATGAGCAGCGTGACATCGCTATGATGGAGCTGGGTAAAGATTATCTAGCAGCAGGTTTTTACGACAGAGCTGAAGAAATCTTTATTAACTTGGTCAGCCAAGACGATCACAGTGAAGAATCTGAAACACAGCTTATTGCTATTTATCAGGTGATTAAAGAGTGGCAGAAAGCCATTGATATCACTAAGCGTTTGAGTCGTAAGCGTCAGCAAGTTTTAAAGCCGTTAACGGCACATTTCTATTGCCAATTAGCCGATGAAGCCAGTGATGATGCGCAGAAAATTAAACTGCTACAGCAAGCGCTGAAGCAAGATCCTCAATGCGGTCGTGCATTATTGACCCTAGCGAAAAAATTCCTCGATATTCAAGATTATGCCCAGTGTAAGCAAATGCTGCTGCAACTAAAAAAAGCCGATATCGAGCTTTTTGCCGATGCAATCCCCACAGCTAAACAAGTTTATCGCGACACGCAAGATAAAGAAGGCTTCCAAGAGTTACTCGCAGGGGCCATGGCCGATGGTGCGGGTGCATCAGTGGTTGTCGCCTTAGCGCAGCACATGATAAGTCTTGATGAGATTAAAGCGGCAGAGACCATTGTGCTCGATGCGTTATATCGCCATCCGACCATGAAAGGTTTTCAGCACTTGATGCAGATGCATTTGCGCCAAGCCGAAGAAGGGCAAGCTAAGCAAAGTTTAACTATGCTGGAGCAGCTCGTTGAACAACAAATTAAATTCCGTCCGAGTTACCGTTGTAAGGAGTGTGGTTTTCCTTCCCATGCGCTTTACTGGCATTGTCCTTCCTGTAAAAACTGGGGCAGCATTAAACGGATCCGAGGCCTAGACGGCGAATAATCTATTAGAAGAATACACAGTTTGTGTAACCCAGTTGGAGAGATGATGACGATTAAACCTATCCTCGTAGCGCTTGATTACGATAATAAAAACCATGCTTTACAACTGATAGAAAAACTCGATCCCAACATGTGCCGCCTTAAAGTCGGCAAAGAAATGTTTACCTTGTTTGGCCCGCAACTGGTGAAAGATATCCATGATCGTGGTTTTGATTTATTCCTTGATTTGAAATTTCACGATATTCCCAATACTGTCGCCAAAGCCGTGGCCGCAGCCGCAGAGCTGGGCGTATGGATGACGAACGTACATGCCAGTGGTGGCTTAGCCATGATGGAAGCGGCTAAAAAAGCATTACTGCCATACGGCGATAAAGCGCCTATGCTGATCGCGGTCACGGTATTAACCTCGATGAGTGATGACGATCTTAAATTACTCGGCATCAATGTTCCTGCGTTTGAGCATGTGCAACGTTTGGCGAAGCTCACGCAGCAAGCGGGACTCGATGGCGTGGTGTGTTCCGCCCAAGAAGCGACAGCCTTGAAATCACTGTTAGGTCATGATTTCAAGCTCGTGACGCCGGGGATCCGCCCAGTTGGCAGTGATGCTGGCGATCAACACCGCGTGATGACTCCACCTCAAGCGATAGCAGCGGGTTCTGATTACTTAGTGATTGGCCGCCCAATCACCAAAGCTGCCGATCCGTTAGCGGCATTGCAAGCGATTCACCAATCATTGGCATAGACGCCACACTAGCCGTCTAAAGCGCGGTTTGAAAGTCGTTTGACCGTCGTTTAAATAAAAAAGGCTTGGAATCGCTTGTTGGTATCCTTGATATGATTGATAAAAATTGAAATAGTATGTTGAATTACAAAGTAAAATACTTAATCACACCCTGAGTGCATATCTCACTGTTCACGGAGAACGCCCATGTTTAATGCTACGATGTTTAACTATCAAGGTAAAAATGTTGTCGTTGTCGGAGGAACCAGTGGGATAAATCTCGCGATTGCCATTGCGTTCGCACAGGCTGGCGCAAATGTGGCCGTTGCGAGCCGCAGTCAAGATAAAATCGATGCCGCGGTATTGCAGTTGCAACAGGCCAATCCTGACGGTATTCATTTGGGTGTGAGTTTTGATGTGCGCGATCTTAGCGCCCTTGAAGTCGGTTTTGATAAAATCGCTTCTGAGTTTGGTTTTATCGATGTGCTGGTAAGCGGCGCGGCGGGGAATTTCCCTGCCAGCGCCGCAAAGCTTTCGGCCAATGGTTTTAAGTCGGTGATGGACATTGATTTGCTCGGCAGTTTTCAAGTGCTAAAGCAGGCTTATCCTTTGCTGCGTCGCCCCAATGGCAATATTATCCAGATTTCGGCGCCGCAGGCTTCGATCGCTATGCCAATGCAAGTGCATGTGTGTGCGGCTAAAGCGGGTGTTGATATGCTGACGCGAACTTTAGCGTTAGAGTGGGGCTGTGAGGGGCTGAGAATTAATTCGATTATGCCTGGCCCAATCGCCAATACTGAAGGTTTTAATCGCCTTGCACCCAGCGCCGCATTACAGCAAAAGGTTGCCCAATCCGTTCCGCTAAAACGCAACGGCGCAGGTCAGGATATCGCCAATGCCGCGCTATTCTTAGGCTCTGAATTAGCTTCCTATATTACGGGAGTTGTGCTGCCGGTTGATGGCGGTTGGTCACTTGGCGGCGCCAGTATAGCGATGACAGAGCTTGGCGAACTGGCCGCAAAAATGTAGTTTGGTTTTAGATTATTGATATTCAAAATCGAGAACTTTGATTTTATAGAAATTAAGTAGGTAATGATCCATGGCTAATGCATTACAAGAGCAGCTACTCAAAGCAGGGCTTGCCAGTAAACAAAAGGTTCGCGACGTTAAGACTCAAAAACGCCGTGACAAAAAATCACGAGTTGATGATGGCTCAAGTGCTTTTAAGCAAGAAGTGGCAGAGCAAAAACGGTTGCAGGCGCAAAAAGATAAAGCGCTAAATGAGCAACGTTTTGCAGAGGCATCTGAGCGTGGACAGGTGCGCGGTTTAATCACAGAGTTCACTAAGTCTGCGATTAAGATCCCAGCTTATGCTGAAGTGAAATTTAACTATACTCTTGATAATAAAATTTATTCTTTATACATAGATGAAAAACTGCAGGCAGAATTGCTTAAAGGGCAGTTAGGCATAGTGCGTTACGAAGATAAGAGTTACTTAGTACCACATAAGTTAGCCGAGCGAGTTAAACTGCTGGTGCCGCAGTGGTGTGGTTATCTGTGGCAACAGGATGAATCTAAAGCTGTAGTCGTTGGAGATGATCCCTATGCAGATTACGCAATTCCTGATGATTTAATGTGGTAATTGCCACAAGCCTGTGACCTAACGCTAAGACAATCCTGTTGTAAAGCTTATAAAATAGAGACCCTTAAGTTCAAGCTTAAGGGTTTTTTTATGGGTTAAATTTATATTTAGCTCGCACACTCGCATACTTTTATATTATTCACAGCTGTATTTGTAATGAGATTGTTTTCTACAGTGAACTGGTATAAATTAAAACAACTGTTTTAATCCTACGTTTAAGAGTCTACCAATGAATCCTTACCAAGCCCCGTTGACGGATATGCGTTTCCTACTGGAACAGGTATTTGATGCCCCAAACACTTGGGCACAATTGCCTGAGATTGCTGAAATGGTCGATATCGACACGGCCAATGCTATTTTGGAAGAAGCAGCCAAGATCAGCTGTGAGTTGATCCATCCGCTGAACCGGACGGGCGATGAGCAGGGCGTGTTGCATCAAGACAATCAAGTGATTACCCCTGATGGCTATAAAGCCGTTTATGAGCAGTATTCCCAGGGCGGTTGGATTGGTTTGTGTGGCGATCCTGAATTTGGTGGCATGGGGATGCCGAAGATGCTGGGGATCTTAGTCGACGAAATGGCTTACAGTGCTTGTAATGCATTTACACTTTATGGCTCGTTAACCGCGGGGGCGGCTTTATGTATCAATGCCCACGGCAGCGAAGAATTGAAACAAGCTTATTTGCCTAAGTTATATTCCGGCGAATGGGCGGGTGCTATGGATATGACGGAGCCGCAAGCGGGTTCTGATCTACGTAATATCCGTACCCGTGCTTTGCCGCAGGATGATGGCAGTTATGCCATCACGGGCAGCAAGATTTTTATTACAGGTGGCGATCACGATTTAACGGAAAACGTCATCCACTTAGTGCTTGCTAAGCTACCGGATAGTAAAGGGATTTCACTCTTTCTGGTACCTAAGATATCGGTTAATGCCGATGGCAGCTTAGCCAATGCCAATGGTGTATCAGTGGGGTCTATCGAGCATAAGATGGGCCTTAAAGGTTCTGCGACCTGTGTGATGAATTTTGATAATGCCCAAGGTTTCTTGATTGGTGAGCCTAATCGTGGCCTAGTGTGCATGTTCACTATGATGAACTACGAGCGTTTAGCAATTGGTATTCAAGGGCTTGGCAGTGCGCAGGCGGCGTACCAGATGGCGGCCGATTATGCTAAAGAGCGTAATCAAGGCATCGCCGCTGGCGGCTCATCGACGGGCAGTGATTCTGATCCCATTATTGTCCATGGCGATGTGCGCCGTATGTTGTTGACCATTCGTGCGATGACAGAAGCGGGCCGTGCTTTGTCTGTGTTTACAGGACAACAGCTGGATTTAGCAAAATATGCCCAAGATGAGGTTAAGGCTAAAGCGGCGCGTTATGTGGGTTTATTAACGCCAGTGGCGAAAGCATTTTTAACCGATCGGGGTCTAGATGCGACTATCATGGCGCAACAAGTCTTTGGTGGACATGGTTATATTCGTGAAACAGGTATTGAGCAATTAGTTCGTGATACCCGTATCGCTCAGATTTATGAAGGCACCAATGGCATTCAAGCCATCGATTTCCTCGGTCGTAAAGTCACTGGCGATAACTTAGCCGCATTAAATGAATTTGTGGCTGACTTGAAGGCACAAATGCGCGCATTTACTCACGTTGATGCGGTGAAAGTGGCGGCAGTATGTGCACGTTTAGATGCCTTGGTCATCGTTGCCGAGTCAGTTAATGATCGCAAAGTGGCTCAGCCTGCACTTATTAATGCGTGTGCGGTCGACTTTTTAGATGCCTTTGGTTACACCCTGTATGGTTTCTACTGGTTGGCTATGGTCGATAAGGTCGCGGATCATGAAGATAAAGCTTTTGCCGAGCAGAAAGTCTATTTGGCTAAGTTCTATTTTGATAAGTTATTGCCAAAAGCGGATTACCATATCGCTCAAGTCAGAGCTGGTGATGCGACGACTATGGCGATGCCTGCGGAGTTGTTTTAACAAGGCTTCGGTATATTCGTTTAGATAAAAACTGAAAAAGCACTGATGACTCAGTGCTTTTTTGTGCAATTTTTTTACTCTGTAGCAGTTAATTAATGACTCTAGTGAGCCGCAGTATTTACAGTTGCAGTGGTTGATGACGGTTGCAGCACTGAAATCAATTGTTTAAGAAACTCGGCATTGAATGAGGGGTTATGCTGATTTTTCAATTCAGGACTCATGCCATTCTCAAGGATTACAAACAGGGTATCGTTATGCTGGGGCAAACGGATAAAGCCCGCTAAATTAGACACGCCTTGCATCGAGCCTGTTTTTGCAAAAATTTGCTGTTTAAGCGGAGGCTTGTTGTAGCCCATACGATATCTTAAGGTGCCGCTGATCCCCGCCTGTGGCAGACTCGTGATTAACGGACTAAAGCGGCTATCTTGGTGGATTAGCGCCAACACTGCTGCTAACTGCTTGGCATTGAGTAAGTTATAGCGTGACAATCCTGAACCATCCACAATATTGGCGTTACTCAAATCTATGCCTAAATTCGTTAAAATTCGCTGCATGGCAGCGGCACCATTGGTAAAGCTGCCTTGGGTCTTAAAATAACTTTTACCAAGTTGCTTAAAAAGGCTATCGGCAATCAAATTATCTGACTTGAGCAGCATAGTCTCGAGCAGCTCAGGTAAGGGCGCCGAGCTATGGCTGGCAATTAGTTTTGCCTTTTGGGGTAAGTTAGTGCCGAGTTGTACTTTACCCGCAAGAGACATCTCGCCTTTAAGTAGGGAGGTGAGGTTATCTTGGGCAAATTTGAACGGATCGCTGACCGCAATCGCCAGTGGTATCGCCTCACCGCCAGGGTAACAGCCGCGTAAATGGTAGTTATTTTGACCTAATCTGACCATATCAAGTTGGCAAAATTCGCGGCTCGCCTTTTGATCAAACACCGCATCGCTGCTGATTTTAACTCCATAACTCCCCGCGCGCAGACTTACCTGTGAAGGTTTGCTGGTAGAGCTTGGGCTAAACTGACCATAGACGCAGTTCTGATTGATAATATAACTCGACACTGGCGCGGCAAAACAAATGCCCAAATCATCCCAAACCCAACCCGGAGCTTGCATTTGCTCTTGTTTATCGCCGAGCAAATACAGATGTCCATCAATGCGATTAATGCCTTGTTTTACGAGATTGGCAAAAATGGCCTTGAGATCGGCTTGAGTTAGCGTGGGATCGCCACTAAAACGCAGATAAGCACTGCCTGCGATATGGCCCTTGCGTATCGGTGCATCTGTCCATAATTCCGTGACATAACGAAAATCAGGCCCAAGCTGAGCCACAGCACTGACTGCCGTGAGCAGCTTTTGGGTACTGGCTGGAATAAACAAGGTCTCAGCTTGTTGGCTATAGATCACTTGATTGTTCGACATATCCATTGCCAGTAAGGCGATTTGTGAATGTCGAGGGCTGATCTTGCTGATTGCTTGGCTAAGCGAAGTGGTTTGAGCACTTATCGGCCTAGAATCATGTTGCTCTGCATAGGCCATATTATGACTTGCGGCTAGGAGCAGGCCGGCATATAGAGTGGTTTTCAGTAACGTTTCCATGTTAGCTATTGGCCATTTTTATCAAAACATCATTAAGATTAGGTTGGTATTGTGTGCGGTTAATCCTCACTGCTGCCGTCATCCTTTTCCATCAAGCGATATAAACGTAGGGTAACAAACAATACCAGCCCAATAAACAACGGCAGGATGAGTAACCCTAACTGGGTTTTAAAATGGAAAATACCCCAAGCAAACAGCAATGTCAGTGCTAACGTCAGCAGAATTTTTTTGTTCATAGTCTTAATCTTGTATCGTGTGGTCTAATCGCAAATAGGCGGTTTAGTTTACGCTAAATCACTGGATTCGGGGTGAATGAAATGGGTTTGAAGATTATTTTGTGATTTGGCAGACATTTTGGGTGCAGTTTAGTGAAATTTGGACTGATTTGTAGCGTTAAGAATCACCCTATTTAGGGGCAACATATTGTGTGGACGGGCAAATAATGCCGAGAATACTCGCCGTAAAATGCGATTTCAAGCAAGGATAAATGAAGAAGATTTTTAGGTAAATCGGTGCACTGAAGTGGAATAAAATCGCGTGAGGTCAAATTACCAGCAAAACCGTTAGGTTTAACAAGACTTTTGGGAGAAAAGTCTTGCCGAGACGAGGTGAAGTCGGTAATTTCTACCCCTTACGATTTTAGGTTCTTAGGTAACAACTAAACCATGCCACATATTAGTATGCGCGGCTTACCACAAGCGGTCGTTGCAGCGTTCAGCCAAACATTACTGCAGTCATTGGCGGATATATGTAAAGGTAATGCAGAGAGTTTCACATTAGATTGGATCCCAAGCATCAGTTTTCGAAATGGAAAAATTGATCAACGCTTTGTCCAAGTTGAGTTACTCTGGTTCCCTAAGGACCCTGATATCCATCTTAAAGTAGAACAAACGATCAGGTTGGCAGTGACAGAGGCCTATCCAGAGTTAACACATATTGCTGTGATGTTTTTATCACTGAACCCCAGTGCTTCCTATCGGGGTGGTCAGCATGTTTAAAGGAGGATGCCTTGCTAGATAAGCTTGGTGGAATAGCCGTTCAACCCGAGGCTTTAACGTGGTTGCTCACGCCATGCCGTTTCAAGGCAGAATTACTCGCTCGTATTGCGAGCGCCAAGCACAGTATTTATATTGCGGCGCTGTATTTAGAAGATGACGAAGCGGGTCGTGAGATATTACAAGCCCTCATGGATGCCAAAGCAGCAAATCCAACGCTTGATATCAAAGTGTTAGTCGATTTTCACCGTGCGAGACGTGGCTTGATTGGCCATAAAGGTGATAGCGGTAACTATTTGATGTACCGCAGAGTTATGGCTGAAGCCGAACATCCCATCGATATCTTAGGTGTACCCGTCAAATCCCGTGAATTTATGGGTGTGTTGCATCTTAAGGGATTTATTATCGATGATGCCGTGATTTATAGCGGTGCCAGTCTCAATAATATCTATTTGCAACAACACGATAAGTACCGTTTCGATCGTTATCACTTGATTGAGTCTGCCGAATTAGCGCGCAGTATGCGCGCGATGATCCAGAAAAATATCATTTCTGATCCAGCTGTGTGTTCATTAACGCAAGATGCTGAGCAAGAAGTGCTACCACCAAAGACGGATATGCGTAGCTTTAAGCTGAGACTGTCTGACGCTGAGTATCAGTTTAAGGAAACCCGTGATGGCAATCGCATCACGCCGTTACTTGGGCTAGGACGCAAGAAAAACTTGCTCAATAAAGTGGTTGTCGCCTTGGTGGAAGAGTCAAAAGACTCGCTGTTTATTTGCACGCCCTATTTTAATCCGCCGTACATTTTAGTGCGCGCTTTAGCGAAGCATTTACGCAATGGCAAACGCATCGATATCGTTGTGGGCGACAAGACGGCTAACGATTTTTATATTCCGCCTGAGCAGGATTTCTCGACCATAGGTGCCTTGCCCTATATGTATGAGCAATCATTGCGTAAGTTCGCTAAACGCCAACAGTGGGCGATTGATAATGGTCAGTTGAATATCCATCTGTGGAAACACGGCATCAACAGTTATCACCTCAAAGGCATCAGTGCCGACGGTAATAAGCATTTGATCACAGGTTCTAATCTGAATCCAAGAGCTTGGGCGCTGGATCTTGAGAATGGTTTGTTGATCCAAGATGAAATTGGCTGCTGGAAAGCCCAGTTTGAAGCCGAGCAGGCACATATTCTGGAACACACACAGCGGTTATATCACTACAGCCAAGTCGACACCTTACAGAGCTATCCTGCGCCAGTGAAGAAGATCATGACTAGAATTCGTCGCCTTAAAGCTGACTTTTTACTGCGTCGCATTCTGTAACGATTAAAGCTATAGAAGCAATAAATTAATCGATATTTTTGATTTATTACAGTGTCTTATCGGTTTAAAAAGCCCACAACAATGTGGGCTTTTTATTGACTGATGGTAATAGATTTAGCTTAAACCAAGAATTGTCGCTTCAAATCATATGCATTAAATCTGTGGCATTAAATTCTGGTGAGTATCATTTTGATCTTTGGCGTAATACAGAGACAGAATCACTAAAACTACCATTACAGCACTTAATAAACCTATGCTCAACTGGCCGCCCATAGGCACTAAAGACATAGTTAATGCGGCAAGTCCGGCACCAAAATTTTGTAATCCCCCCAGTAATGCGCCCGCAATCCCCGCCTGACGTGGAAATGGCTCTAATGCAGCAGATGTTAGGGTAGGGAACAGCATGCCTGCGCCACTGAAGAATAAAATCGATCCAATAAGTAAACTCCAGCCAACCACTAAATTAAAAAGACCTGGGATCAACATAAATAATGCGCCAGCACCGAGTAACGCAACACCTTGGTAAACAACCCTTTGTGGCTTATTCTGTCGGCCCGCGATGAGAGCCCCCAGTAAGTAGCCAGGAATTGGCGCAACAAAATAGCAACTGACCATAAAAGGCGTCAGTCCGAGATATTGGCCATAGAGTACGCCAGCAATGGCTTCAAACGCCGCAATACCGGCAAAGGTGGCAATCAATGAAAATAAATAAGCGCGAAACGCTCTATGGCGCAGGACATGCTTATAGGATTTGAAAACGGCTTGATGTTCCCGTTGAGCCTTAGGTAAAGACTCTTTAAAGAGGAATATTAACAACAGCCAGACCGCGACACCGAATCCCGCTAATACCCAGTATACGGCTTGCCAGCCAAAATAGGCCGCAGTGGCGCTGCCGATAAATGGTGCAAGCAAAGGCAAAAACACTACAGCCATAGAGACATAGCTATTAAATTTTACCAGTCGGTCACCAAAGTAGTGATCGCGGGGAATGCTACGGCATAAAGCGCCCGCGCTGGCTGTGCCTAATCCTTGGATAAGGCTCGCCATAATTAGTTGGTTAAAGCTTATGGCCTGAGCCGCAAATACAGCGCCTAGAACGAAAATTGCGATACCCACGACGAGTGGCATTTTGCGGCCAACGCGATCAGACACTGGGCCATACACAAATTGAAAGATCCCGTAGGAAAGTAAGTAACAGGCCATCACGGCTTGTAGTTGGCTGGCGTCCACATGGAGCCCGAGTGCGATTTGTGGAAGGGCAGGTACAAAAATCGTCTGCGCCATTTGGCCACAGGCGACCATAAAGACAATCATTAACAGTAGGCTAGACTGACTCGCCGCTGGAGCGACATCGTGATGAATAGGAGAATGTGGCGTGCCTGACATGATATTTCCGAAAAAGGTCACTTAAGGTATTTGCGCGCATCTTACTCCCTAAAAGCGTAACTTCAAGTGTCAATCATATTGATTTAACGAAATAATTTTTAATGCGATGCATAAGTTTTTATCCTGATTTTAAGCTGTAAAGCTAAACTTACGATAGGTTATTTGTCTGTTAACTAGGTCGATGAGTTGCAAATGAATTAACGCAAGGATTAACTCTGTGGTGCATATTTTCTTACAAGCCGCCGATGAGGAAAGGGAGATTGCAAGGAAGCTGTGAGTCAGTAGCAAGGCGTCAGCCATAAATCAGTAGCGACAAGAAAATATCGTTAAGGAAAAGGAGATAGTACCAATATACTTATCTCCTCTATCCTAGTGCATGGTTATTTTTGCAACTTTTCGATCCCAGTTAAAATCTGGTAGCCCACAGTGACCCGTGGCGGAACGGGGATGTTTTTATTACTCAGCAGTACAATGCCGAGTTTTTTGGCCGGAATAAAGGCTGCATAAGCGGCAAAACCACCCGTTGATCCTGTTTTATTAATCCACACATTTTGCTGCGGCGCGAGGGGCGGCACTATGGGTTTAACTGGCGTACTGCCAAATACGACTTCCTGAGTGTGACCCTTAAGTATTTTATCAAGATCAATAGGATATGAGTAATGCTCCCAAATCATATCTTGGGTCATCATGCCCACATCAAAGTATCCCGTGTGGGTCTCATCGAGTGCCGTTTGCAGTGGTTTGGCAATCGGGTGCATTTGCATATTGGCCTCAACAAATTGCAGTAAATCCTTTGCAGAGGTTTTAACGCCATAAGCTTCATCGGCTAATACCCCAGGATTGACCCGCACTGGCATGTCTTGCTTATCATAGCCTTGGGCATAATCGGCCATTTTGTTGCTAGGAACCTTGAGATAGCTGTTTGTCATACCCAATTGTGGAAATAGTGTTTGCTCAAGTACTTGTGTAAACGTTTGCCCTAAACTCTGCGCGGCAATCATGCCAAGCAGCCCAATACTCGGATTGGCGTAATTCCTATGGGTCCCCGCGGCAAATGATGGTTGCCAATGCTTAAGGTAATCCATTAACTCTGCGTTATTAGTGACCTTATCAGGAACTTGCATCGGCAAATCACCCGCTGTGTGGGTGGCTAAATTGATGAGACTAATCTTATCAAAATGGCTGCCTTTTAATGCTGGAACATAATCACTGGCCATATCCGTGAGTGTTAATTTACCTTCGCCCTGTGCATAGTTAGCCAGTGTTGCGGTAAAGGTTTTACTGATAGAGCCAATCTCGAACAGGGTATCTTCAGTCACACTTTGCCCAGAGGTTTTAGAACTGACGCCATATTGGTAAAAATACTGTTTACCTTCTATGGTGATGCCAATTACTGCACCGGGAATAGCATACTCGGCCATCAGTGGTTTAACTGCGGAATCTACAATTGACTGGATGTCTTTGGTATTAAGCGTTTGGGCCGTAGTGACATTAGAAAATAGCGTAGCAGAGAGCAGTACGCCGCTTAATAACGGTATAGAAGCGATCGGGGCTTTTGGGTGCATAATTGACCTTTCATTGAGACTGTATTTGTAGAGTAGATTTTCGCATGATATTAGGGCAATTCCACACGAAGTTAAGTCATTACTGATATTTAGCTTAAATACTCCCCCAATAAGTAAGTTAAACGTTAATTTAGTCGGTTTAGTGTTGCACGCTATTGCATACTAAGTGGTAACACAGATTAATACATTACAGTTGTTTTAAGAGATAATTGCTCTGTGCTCTTAAATTATCTCACTGGCGTTAGGCTGCATATGAAACCATCAACCACTGACACCGGCCTTTTATCACGATAATGTATTACGCGATTGCACCATTGATGGCCAAGGGATAAACTGCGCCACCGCGATAAAAAAGTGCTAAATGATGTGGTCGCGATCCTTAATAAGTTTGATAGAGAATTGGTTTTTATGGCTTTAGCCCCCCATGCAGTGCACCATTTATATCAGTACCGTAAGTCTATTTCGACTAAACCCTTTGGTGCCCGCGGTAAAAAACTGATCCGCTGTCCATTATGCCTCTTAGGTGAGCAGTTCTGTACCTGTGCGCTACGCCGTCAGTTAGATACTCACGCCAGTTTTCTGCTGATTATGTATAACGATGAGGTGTTAAAGCCGACTAATAGCGGACGACTCATCGCGGATCTTATTCCTGATACCCACGCCTATATTTGGTCACGTACAGAACCTGAAGCTGAGTTGCTTGCTTTGCTGAATTCGCCGCAATATCAACCCTATTTAGTGTTTCCTGCCCAGTATGCAGAGCAAGGGCAAACCGTACTGAACCAAGTGCCGATGTCGACATTGGCCGAAGGCAAACGGCCGCTACTTGTTCTGCTTGATGGCAGTTGGCGTGAAGCGATTAAAATGTTCCGTAAGAGTCCTTACTTACACTCGCTGCCGTTACTTTCCTTCGATCCCGACACGCTCGCGACCTATGCATTGCGTAAAGGTAGTCATGATTTTCAACTTGGCACCGCCGAGGTGGCATCATTGGCTTTAGGAGCGATTGGCGAAGCGGCTAATGGCAAAGCCTTAAGTACTTGGTTTGATTTGTTTGTTGAATCTTCCTTACTTGGCCGCAATCGCCGTTGCCGTGAGGACCTTCTGCCAATTACAGATTTTACCGATGCTTTTGAACTGGCCTTTGAACAAGCAAGTCGTAGTAAGAGTTAATCGATGTTGGATTTAATCTATTTTGAAAAAGGCTAGTTAACTATCTTCTTAAATAAAAAATCCCCTACAGTGAGGGGATTTGTTATGTGTAGCAATTAACTTATAGGAACTTCATATTTAAGAAGATACCTCGCACAAGCATAATTGTTTATACCGCGACTTCTTTACCATCTAACTTACGGATAACGACCGTAGCGGCGCGAGGGCGTAATGTCGTGCCCGCAGGCGTTTTTTCAGCGGCATCGGACGAATAAGGCCAATTACCGGGATGCTGAATGTTAGCAAAAACAGAAGTGTAATCAGGGCTAATAGCAAAACCCGTAACCTCACAGTCGTTTGGTCCAACGAAGAAACGCTTTAATTCCATTTGGTTATCAGCCGTTACGCCGAGCTGTTTCTCTTGGCCATCAACAAGCGTTGAAGGCACTATTGCTAGCATCTGATCGTTGGTTTCTTCTGCGACCTCCTTGGCTCCATTGTCGGTTTGAACCCACAAAATACCGCGTTGATCGAAGGCCAAACCGTCTGGGCTGGCAAATTGGTTAAGATCTGTTAAGCCTGATAAGTTTGTCTCTGCGTTACCATCACTTGGTGATCCGAATACGAAGATATCCCATGTAAATTCAGTATCTTTGTCACTTTCATCCCAACGAATAATATGGCCAAAGTGGTTTTTCAATCTTGGGTTCGCTGGATTGGTTTCAGTTCGTTTTGAATTGTTGGTCAAGGTCAAATAAATTGAACCTGTGAAAGGATCGACAGCACACCATTCAGGGCGATCCATAGGTGTTGCACCAACAAGATCCGCTGCGCCTGCGGTGTTCAAAATAATCTCGGCTAAGCTAGCGAAAGTATTGCCTAGGGTTTTTCCGTCCGTAGTCTGGCTATCTAAGGTTAAAGGCAACCAAACACCACCACCATTTGCATTAAACTTAGCTGCATATAAAGTACCTTCATTCATATACTTATCGCCAGTTTGTATGCGATTGCTGCTGTCAGCATCTTTTGCATCCCACGCCGCGGCCGAGACAAATTTATAGAGGTATTCGAATTGTGAATCGTGGCCAGAATAGAACACTACTGGCTTACCTTCAGTTAATTTGCCAAAGGTACAGCCTTCATGGCGGAAACGACCAAGCGCGGTACGTTTTACTGCGCGCGATGTTGGATTGAAAGGGTCAATTTCAACAATATAACCGTGACCATTCGCTTCATTACGATAGTCATCTTGAGCACTTGCACCTTTTGGGGTGACATCAAAACGCGCGAATTCATCGAGACGTTCTTCATCATGACCTGCAAGATCATCCCAGCCATAACGTGTGCTGGTTTTGCTGATCCCAATGCGATTTTGCTCGGCAGTTAACGTACCACGGTTAGCGAAGTAGCCTGGCCAGTTTTCTTCACAGGTCAAATAAGTGCCCCAAGGCGTGTAACCATTGCCGCAGTTATTTAATGTACCGCGAGCCTGACTCCCGTCGGGAGAGTAGCGGGTTTCGAGTAAAGAAGAGTAGGCGAGAGGACCGCTAATATCCATTACAGTCGCACCGGTGAATCGGCGGTTATGGTTATCATTACTAACCACTTCCCATTGATTACTAACCAGTTTTATACGTACAACAGATACGCCATGGGCGTTGATTTCTTTACGTACCTCATCGATAATCGTGCGCAAACCTGAAGTAGGATCAAAAGTTTGTCCTGCAGGATGTAATGCAACTTCATCAATGTATTCATGGTTAATGCAAAGTAAACCGTCATTACCCGAATCATTTAATGGAAAGAAATGCATGCCATCATGGTGCATACCGACTGAGTTCGCTTGGTCATCGGCAGTGTTACTACCATCGCTTTTCCATGGTGCTGCTTTTGCATTTAATGGCGTGCCCCATGGTGCAAGTACCTGCGCTGTATAGCCTTCTGGCACAACGACGGCATCTAAACGAGAACCCGCAACTGACGTAAAGTTTAGCTTGGCGGTACTTTTTGTCGGTGGCAAAGGTGTCACTGGATCAACAGGTTTTGTAACGGGTGTGTCATCTGATCCGCAAGCAGTTAAGCCTACACTGGCAAAAGCTGTCATAGCACTGAGGCCTAAACCACTTTTGACGAAGTTACGGCGAGATAAATGTTTATCCAACACTTGGTTAAATGGCTCGTTATTACTTTTATTATAAAGTGTAGGATCAAAGGTGGCCTTACTCATATATTACTCCGGCTAGTACGATGGATTAAATTTCGTGACTAAGGCTAAAGTATCAATATGACAATAAAGATGATTTTATATTACAATAATACTGCAGTGAGCAATAAACCCGATATGCTATAAAAATGTTAACCAGCAGTTTGCTATGGTCTAAGCTGCTGAGGTCAAAGTACCTCAATTAGGATTTTTATTCTGCTATGATGTCAAATGTTGTGTCACAGATAAAAATATATAATGTGAAGTTATTGCTTTAATTATTTTTAAAATTAAAAATTGGAAATAATTTTAATATAATTACTGAATATCATTTTTATTCATAAACATGATAGATTTATATTTAACGTTAAAATTGCTATTTTATTTTAGGTAAAAGACTAACTGATCCTTATCGAGTCATGATCTAGTTTAGTCTTTGTGTTTTAGTCTCTTGGTTTTAAATAATGGCGAAGTGAGCGCGGATCGGTATGGCCAGTTCTGGCCATAATGTATAAATGATCTTTATCATTTTCATGGAGTTGAGTGACACAACCACTACGCAGACTGTGGGCACCATAAAATTTTGCAGGTAGGCCCGCTTTTGTGCAATATTTTTTAATGATGCGATAAATATCGTCTCCCGTGAGAAAACCACTATTTTTATGTAAACTTGAATTAGCTTCAGAGTGATGTTCTACTATTTGATAAGGGCGTAAATATTTCCCATCACGGGAAAGCGATCTAAATAAATGTCCATCCTCTATATTGGCTAGTGATAACCAATTTTTTACCGCGTTGAGTGCTGCAAAAGGTTCATGATCCGGTAGGTCTTTCCATTCCCGTTGACCTTGCTGATTACTCTTCGAATAAGGTAGGCGAACTTTTAGCTTATTGCGTAAAAAACTGACATATTGAACTTTTATATCTGCAAGTTCAGAACGGCGAAATCCACCTTGTAATCCTAACTGAATAATGGCTTTGTCTCTTGCTCGGGTTAATGGCTGCACTTGTTCATCGATAGCTTGAATGAGCATTTCCACTTCATCATACATAATCGGTTGTTGATCATAATCACTCACATGGCGAGATTGATTTCTGCTCAAGCCACGCATCACTCTGATCACCAGAGGGTGCTCGGTAGGCGAGTGGAATCCTGCTTGAATATGATGGTAGCGAATCGCCGCGAGTCGAGTCGTTAATGTCTGTTTAGAAAGTTGTACTCCAGTACTCTCTTGGATCAATTCTTTTTGATGACCAATAAATGAAATTACGCTTCTTGGATCTGCGGGCAGGGCCTGCAGTTGGTGTTCGGCACAATAACGGCTAAATAGACTAAAGCTCGTATTATAAACACGGCGGGTATTGGCTGAAATTTCATATTCAGTTTCTTCGGCAGCACTTAAATAATCACTTCGAACAGATTGTGGCAGGAAAGTCTCTTCAAAAAAACGTGGCTGTTCAGTACGGTTATTATTGTGATGATCTGATCTAGTCACTCTTTCATTCGATATATTGGTGTTATTTTGAGCATTACTATTTGTCCGGATTATTTTAGACATGCCGTTGAAGTCACCTAATATCGAATTAAGAAGGCGTAATTATACGCAAATCACGCCTACATCTACCAGTGATAATCGTCATTATCACTGGTAGAGTGCTTATTTGTTCAAATAAACTTCTGTTATCGGAATAGGGCGCATTAAATAGCATTTAGTTGTTTTTTTTAGTTTAAAAAATAGCCAAGATAAAGCCGTTTGGACAATAGCGATTAATTATGCGGATATAGAATTAAAAGCAAAAATAGTATGAAATTCGTACTTTCTATATGCGATAGTTTCGAACTTGGTTAGCCACATAATCACAATTTTAAAGAATGGTTTAACCATTTTATTGACTTTGTTGAATGGAATGCCGCTAAACTAGGCTTGTCTATTGGATGAAATTTAAGCTAATAAGTACAACAGCTTGCTAGGTATTTGACCTGATACGAGTTGAGTTATTCTTCCTAAAGTAAAAGGAAAGCACAAGGAATCGATATCAAACACAAAAAATGGTTGAACCATATATTAATACTTGTCGATTTGTACTAGCATGAGGACCGATTTATTTCATCTGCATTAGACACATGCTTAGCTAAAGAAACGTATTTATGGAACCGCAAGCCTGGATATATCAACAAGACAAACCAACAGCAGGGAGAAAATTATTATTGCTTGAGGAAGCAGAATTAATTTTTGCCTTACCCTTAATTTATCGCCTTATCAATCCTGAAGCTGTGGCATCTAAACCGGATTGGTTTTGTGACGCTGAGTTACAAACGGTTTCCTATACTAAGTTGGTAACACAACTAAATGAATTGGTCCGATTACGCAAAAAGGCACAGCGGATCGACAACGAGCTTATTAATGTAAACAAAATGCTCAATCAGTATTTTACTGATTTTGGCTGGCGTATGGTTCGCAAAGAATTATCTCAAATAAAAAAACGGCAAAAAAAGTCTCATATTGAGCTGAGCAGGGATATTATTTTGAGGTTAAAACGTTATATGGAAACTCAAAAGTTAGACAGTTTTGACCAAGCCATTGATACCCTATTGTCAGAGCATAATGAAAATATTTCGCTTAATGTTTTACAACATACTGATGAGGATGTTGTAGACGACATTGTTGATGAATAGAACAAAATAACCGCGGATCTATGTTTTGAAGAATATGATTTTAAAGTTGTTCTATTGCCTAAAATGGATTATCTAATAAGGGTAAGTTAGCCGTGACTTATCTGTGCAGACACGTAAAATTACTGTTAAGATCTTATGTTTACGACTAGATAACGCGGGGCATTAGAGATGAGTTTAAGTATTGCAAACGATAGGAAAATTGCGGTTTTATGCCGAATTGAACCTGGCTGTCTCGGACCTGATGGCGTAGATCATATTGAGGCTTTTTGTGCTTTAGCCCAGAAAGCGATGCAACATTTTGACGTCGATGTCGGCACTTGGGTGTTGATCCCAAGATATGATAAAACCTTAGAAGAGATGCAATATAGTCTTGCAAATAAGCTGCTTTCGCGTGAGCAGGCAACTAAATATTTAGTTTCTATAGGGCGTGACATTGATGGTTTTGAAGAAAGATTTCAGGACAAACTGACGTCGCTGATCAACCTATATCTTGCTAGAAAACCTTAAATGCTCTATTTATCGGAGATGTATTTTTTGCTGAGATTCATCTGACTTCTTGTTTTTTCATAGGAGATATCGGATTTGTATTTTTACAAATCGGTTTTATTTTTATATTTAATTTCTGACTAAAAAATAAAATTAATCCTATATTAATCATTGTCTTGTAACAAAATTCGAACCTATAATTACGCTCCTGATGAGCAGTTAAGTTGGCTTGAAAACTCAGTTGTTGCTAATTAACTCCGTAAAGTACGTCAAAATTTGCTAGACTAGTCGACTCACTTAATGCTGAATCTTTTTCTTGCGGTATGCCTGAATTTTGTGGGTGGTAAGGATAAGTGTAAAGGACGGTTGATGTTCAATCCCATTCCGGAAACCAATCCATACGTTAGTTTGTTGCAGCAGGATTTCGGTTTTTCTGAATTTCGTCCTGGTCAAGCGCAAACGATAACACAACTGTTAGCAGGGAAGTCGAGTTTAGCGATTTTCCCGACAGGTTCTGGTAAATCCCTTTGTTATCAATTTACAGCATTGCAGTTACCCCATTTGAGTTTAGTGATTTCGCCTTTACTCGCCTTGATGAAAGATCAGCTGGAATTTTTGCAATCTAAGGGAATTCATGCGGCCAGCATAGATTCAACCTTAAGCGCTGAGCAGAGTCAGCAAGTGATGACAGATGCGCGCTCTGGCAAACTGAAAGTTTTAATGGTGTCGGTGGAGCGTTTCAAAAATGAACGCTTTAGGCAGTTTATTCAATCGGTTCCGCTGTCTATGTTGGTCGTAGATGAGGCGCATTGTATTTCAGAATGGGGCCACAATTTTCGGCCTGATTATCTTAAATTACCCGATTATCGGCGCGAGCTTGAAATCCCGCTGGTACTGTTACTGACGGCCACCGCGACACGTAAAGTGAAACTGGATATGGCCAAGCGCTTCGATATCGCGCCCGAACACATAGTACAAACGGGATTTTATCGACCCAATTTAGATTTGACTGTTCTGCCCGTGTCGACGCAAGAGAAAAATGCCTTACTGGTTAACCAGATAACATCATTCTCAGGTGCTGGTATTGTGTATGTGACGTTACAGCAAACCGCCGAAACAGTCGCACGACTCTTGAGCCAACAAGGCATAGTCGCCAGTGCCTATCATGCTGGATTTGAAGATGAAAAACGTCAACAAATTCAAAATGATTTTATGCAGGATAAGCTGCAAGTGGTTGTTGCTACCATCGCCTTTGGTATGGGAATAGATAAGAGCAATATCCGTTTTGTGATCCACTATGATTTGCCTAAATCCATTGAAAACTACAGTCAAGAAATCGGCAGAGCAGGGCGTGATGGTGCGTTATCCCATTGTGTGACTTTAGCCAATCTTGACGGACTCAATACCGTTGAAAATTTTGTGTATGGCGATACGCCTGAGCGAGAAGGTATAGCGCAAGTCATTGAAGCTATTCGTCTTGAACAAGATTCTGGTCAGTGGGAATGTCAGCTTAATGGCGTGTCGACGGCGAGTAATATTCGCCAGTTGCCATTAAAAACGTTACTTGTACAGCTAGAAATTCTAGGTGTGGTTAAGCCGTTATTTGCTTACTACGCCGATGTTAATTACAAATTTTTAGTGGATAAACACGCCATTCTGAGCCGATTTAATTCCGAACGGCAGGCGTTTTTGACGCAGATTTTTAATCATACGCAGATGAAGAAAATATGGGGCGCGTTAGATTTTGATGCCTTGTACAATGCGACGGGCCATGAACGCAGTCGCGTGTTGGCCGCGCTGGAATATTTAGCTGAACATCAGTTGATTGAATTAGAAACCAAACGAATTACCGATGTGTATCGGGTGGATGTTGCCGCATTAGCGCGTCCGGAACTCATCGATGAGCTGTACCATTATTTTATTGATAAAGAGCAGAAAGAAATTGCGCGAATAGCGCAGTTAGTCCGCTTTTTTGAACTTGAGACGTGCTTAAGCCACAATTTATCCCGTTATTTTGATGATAATGAGACGCCGGCTATCTGCGGTCATTGCAGTGTCTGCCGCGGTCATTTCGCTAAGTTGAGTTATTCGACGGAACCGACTTGGCCGACAGATCTGCAGATGTTGGCTGATTTACATGAGTTGAAGCATCATTTAACGGCCAAAGGTATTGATGCTTTATCACTTGATACCTATTGTCGTTGCCTAGCTGGTATGTCAGTTCCTTTGGTTAGTCGTTTTCAAGTGCGTAAGTTGAGTGGTTTCGGCCGCTGTGAAAAATTGAGATATGCTGAAATTAAACAGAAAGTTGAGTCACTGTTGTCGCAACTAGATGATAAAAGAGTTGAACATGAATAAGGCCGTAAAAAAGATGTTAGCCACCCATGAACATTTGGTTCACTCTGAAGGTGTGACTGTGGTTTCGCATATGCAAAGGGAAAAGGCGGAGTGGATACAACATACTGTTATGATTGAAGATTGTGACGTGCCGTTTAAGTTTAGACGGGTCAAAAAGTATCGTAATCTGCAAGGGCAAAAGATCAATGTCATCTATTACCCAGAGACAGAAACTGTAGCAGGTTTTGAAATAGAAATTATGCAAGTCGTTAGAATTAAACGATTCTAGTTAATGCGCTTCGAGTCTTTGCTTTTATCAATCAGCAAAGACTCGAAGCGCATTTGATTGATGACGGAAGAATTAAATTCGGCTATTTACTTGGAATATTGATAGGTTGAATCTACTTTCCAAGTTCTGAAACGCAGTTCAGCGCCTTCTGGTAGATAAAACACCTTAGGTAAGCGACTGTCATAGCGCATTTTTAGTTCACCCGGAATACGTACAAAAGCTTCTTTCTTCGCCAATTCGAAACAGGCCATCATAGTGCTCGGGCCTTCAGCGATTTCATCCACTTGATAGTAGTTATAACCCCAACCTTGCACTGTCAGTTCCTTCAATTCCCCGCTTAATCCATGCTTATTGCAATCAACCATTTGAGTCTGACCAATTTGGATTTCGACCATGTAGTCATCTTCGTTTTCTAATTTAGGTAAGCTTAAAATGTGCTGCACCATACCTGCTGCCGGAGCAGGGAACATCTTAGTGGCTTCCTGTGCGCTGTAATCTTTTGGATCGAAACGTTGAATACTGATCATAGGCGCATCTAATCCTGTTGGGTGTGGTGGGCTCACCGCCGCGGCATTGAATGACAATAGTGCAAATGCAAGGGGAACAGTGCTAACGCTAAATAAGGTCTTCAATTTCATTTTATTTCTCCTAATCGAACTGAATTGATGTCGATAAATTTGTCTGTGTTCTGCTCCCTATAAACGCAGCAGAGGTAAAAAAGGGTTAAATTATTCAATAAAAAATCGATTTTTTACCCAAATAATTTTTATCAATCTGAATAATAAGGGTTAATTACACTTTTCAATGACTTATTTTGTTAAGTTCTCTGCTATTTCAATTCTTTGCTGTGGCTGTTTTATGACTCATATCATGCGAAAAATATACGAAATAGCCTAGATAAAAACCTTAAAACTTGGATTTCAACTTGCACTGAAAAGCCACCGCTGTGTCTGTCTATAACTGCGTAAGGCTGTAATAAAGCCAATCTAACTCAGCTATGTGAGCTGTTTTTACTCATAAATCAAGCGCTAATCCATTAAACCTTGCCTGATATTCTTTGCCTAGTCTAGCTGCCTATCTTAATTCACATATCAGTGTCTCGACTGATGGCAGGTGCGCAGATGCATTATGGGGATTCAAATACACGTTTAAAAGTTTGAAAACAGTATATCTTGATAAATAGTTAATTTGATCTTCATATATTTTGATTTTCAAACTATAATTCAAGCGACAAGTTTTTTACCATTAATAGCGATAGAAATGGAGCAGGGGCCATACAATGAAATCAATGACAGCCGAGCAAGCGACAGGGCATCAAGCTACTACGGGAAGAAGCCAAGGGCACTCACTCGCCCAGTGGCAGCACGCCCATGAGTTTTCGAGTCAGAACCGCGATGGCGAGAAGAACACTCGCTATGTACTGTATTTAACCGTGATCACTATGGTGGCTGAAATTGTTGCCGGAACCATTTACGGTTCTATGGCACTGCTCGCCGACGGTTGGCACATGGGAACCCATGCCGCGGCCTTTATGATCACGTTATTCGCCTATTCCTATGCCCGTAAACATGCTAACGATCCTGCATTTGCTTTCGGTACTGGCAAAGTGAGTGTACTTGGCGGTTATACCAGCGCAATAGCGCTAGGACTTGTGGCACTGGTGATGTTAATTGAATCGGGAATGCGACTGATTAACCCTGAGCAAATCCATTTTAACGAAGCCATATTTGTGGCTGTTATAGGTTTGAGCGTGAATGTGCTGAGTGTATTTTTACTCAAGGATCACCATACCCACGACCATGGGCACGCTCATGGTCATAGTCACGATCATGGACATCAAGATGATCATGAAGACGAGCATGCTCATCACAGCTGCGAAGCACACTCCTCTCATGACGATCACGTCCATACGGCTCATTCATATGGTGCGGGTCCACATACACATGATGACTCACATGTACACGATGAAAGTCATCAAGATCATAGCCATTGCCATCATAAACAGGAGCACCATGCTGCTGAGCATGAGAGTCAGAAGGCACACGGTGGTCATGATCACAACCTACGCGCCGCCTATTTTCACGTATTAGCCGATGCGTTAACGTCAGTGCTCGCCATTGCGGCCTTGTTGTTTGGTAAATACATGGGACTGACTTGGCTCGATCCGGTTATGGGTATAGTGGGTGCTGTGATTATTAGCCGTTGGTCATGGGGACTCATTCAGCAAACGAGTCCTATCTTACTTGACGGTGGTGTTAAAGCGTCATTGCAGCGTAAGATCGTGGAAACTCTTGAGGCCGTACCGGATCATCAAGTGGCCGATTTACATCTTTGGCGAGTGAGTGCCGATCACCATGCTATTATGGTGTCTATCGTGTCCCATTCACCGAAAGATGTCAGTTATTTTAATCAGTTACTGTCACAATTTCCTGAATTGGCCCATATCACTATTGAACTCCATACTTGTCGTCAGCGCGAGTGTATGGCTAAGGAAGCCTAAATGACTGTTGAACATCATCATTCATCAAACCTGAATTCAACGACTGCTCATTCAACGGCCGCACATTCAACAGATCATGCATTAAATCATGTGATTATTGAATTTTACGAAAAGCTGTCGTCTTGGGAACACGCCATTGTACGTGACAAAGGTTTTAGCCTATCGCAGGTGCACACCATTGAGTTACTCGGCGTGCACGGCGCTATGAGGATGAAAGAACTGGCGGATAAAATTGGTGTCACAACAGGCACACTAACGGTTCAAATCGACAAAATGGTTGAAGCTGAGTGGGTTGTACGTCGTCCCCATGAAACCGATCGTCGTTCGATTCTGGTGGAGTTAACCGAAAAGGGCCAAACTTTGTTCCTCGAACATGATGCATTACATCTACAACTCACCACAGATCTCACCGCTAAAATGAGCAGTGAGGAACGAATCGTACTGCTCAATTTGTTGTCTCGTATGAATAACGAGTTTTAATTTACCCTATTTCATCCACTAAAAAGCGTCCCTCGTGGACGCTTTTTTATAGCATGACATTTTTAAAAACACGATTCATTCAAGATTAATCATCAGCTATTACAGTACCTTACCTTTTGTTACATTCTTGTTGGATTAATAGTTGAACTGGATATTAATTAAGGTAATGTAAGGGCAGATCTCAAGATGGACTTTGTTTAAAAGGAATAGAATGAATAATAAATTACTGCCTTTGTGCATTGCAGGAGTGCTCGGTATGAGCGGTCAACTTCACGCAGAAGAAGATAAATACATTTGGTTAGAAGATGTTGAAGGCGCAAAGCCGATGGAATGGGTGAAAACCCAAAATGCTGCATCTGCCGCCGAAATTAAAGCGTTTAAAGGTTTTGATACCTTAGTGGCGAACAGTCTCGCCATCCTGAACGATAAAGAACGCATTCCCTACGCGACCCACATTAGCGACAAGTTATACAACTTTTGGAAGGATGACACCCATGTGCGCGGTATTTACCGCCGTACTACCATGGAAGAATATGCTAAACCCGATCCCAAATGGGAGACTGTGCTTGATATCGATGCCTTAGGTAAAGCTGAATCAGTCAATTGGGTATTTAAGGATATTAGCTGTCAGTATCCCGAGAATGAGCGCTGTTTTGTCTCACTTTCCCGCGGCGGTGCCGATGCGGTGGAAGTGCGAGAATTTAATTTAAATACTAAATCCTTTGTTACCACCAAAGATAAGCCATTCTTTTTGAAAGAAGCCAAATCAAGTCTGAGCTGGATAGATAAAGACCACGCCTTTGTTGGCACTGATTTTGGTGATGGTCAAAGCATGACTGACTCAGGTTATCCACGGGAGGTGAAACTCTGGCAACGTGGTACAGCACTCGAGCAAGCGAAACCGATTTTCACTGGTGACAAAACCTCAGTCGCAGTATCAGGCTGGGTTTTATTCGATGATAAAACGCCGCTGAGTTTAGTCACCGAGGCACATACTTTTTATACCGCCAGCCAATATGTCTATCAAGATGGCAAACTCATTGGGTTGCCATTACCTCAAGATGCTGAGATTAAAGGTTATTTTAAAGGTAAGTTATTTATTGAGTTAAAGAGCGATTTAACCAACAAAGACGGTAACTTTAAGCAAGGCGCGGTCGTGTATGCCGATGTGGCGGATCTTATCGCCCAAAAAGCCAAATTCAGTTTATTTGTGAGCCCGACTCAGACCGCATCGATAGCGCAGCTGAGTTTTAGTAAAAGTGCGATTTTCGTGAATTGGCTCGATAACGTGAAAAGCAAATTAGTACGGTATGAGCAAGACGAAAAGGGCGCTTGGCAAAGCACCCAAGTCCCATTCGAAGCGAATGGCGCCTTGACGGTAATGGACGTTGAGCAAGACAGTGATGATTTTTTTGTGAATTACACCAGTTTTCTTGAGCCTTCAAGCCTCTATACGGTTAATGCAAAAACCTTAAATCCGAAGAAAATTAAAGGTATGCCGCAACAGTTTGCTGCGGATAAGTTTAAAACTGAGCAATACTTTGCGACGTCTAAAGATGGCACTAAAGTACCGTACTTTGTGGTGATGGCTAAGGATCTTAAGTTAGATGGCACTAATCCTACGCTACTTTATGGCTATGGTGGGTTTGAAGTCTCACTGCGTCCATCCTATTCGGCCACCATTGGTAAGAACTGGTTAGAGCAAGGCGGCGTATATGTGTTATCTAACATTCGTGGCGGTGGCGAATATGGCCCAGCTTGGCATCAAGCTGCGTTAAAGCAAAATCGACATAAAGCCTATGAGGATTTCGAGGCAATAGCGGAAGATTTGATTGCCCGTAAAATCACGTCAAGTAAACATTTAGGCATCCAAGGTGGCAGCAACGGTGGCCTGTTAATGGGGGCGGCATTTACCCGCAGACCGGATCTGTACAACGCTGTTGTGTGCCAAGTACCTCTGCTTGATATGTTTAGATTCAATAAGTTACTCGCCGGTGCCAGCTGGATGGGCGAATATGGCAATCCGGATATTCCTGAGGAATGGGCTTACATTAAAACGTACTCTCCGTACCATAATCTGCATAAAGACGTGCATTATCCAAAGGTCTTTTTCACCACATCGACCCGTGATGATAGGGTTCACCCAGGTCACGCCCGTAAGATGGTTGCTAAGATGAAAGACATGGGAATTGATGTCTTGTACTACGAAAATATTGAAGGTGGCCACGCCGGCGCTGCAGATAATAATCAAGCCGCGGAACTTAATTCAATGGCGTTTGCCTACTTATTACAGCAATTAAGATAATTACCGCTGGGTTAGCATGAATTGTTAACTCTTCACTGGTAAAACCGAGCAAGACCCTAATAGGTTGGGGAGCAGAAAACGGTCGAACTTATTGAGGTTCGGCCGTTTTTTTAAGTTTATTATTTAATGTTAACAATACCCACAGATAATTTGAGCCATTGCCAAGAGCTTGCTACTATTGCGAAAAAATTTCACTGTCAAAGGCTAAGACTACCTTAAGAATACTAAGTTATTCTCGACAAACAACTAATTTGAGTGAGAGCTATCAGTGTTAGCAAGATTTAAGACTCTATCGGTGAATCGATTCACTTTTATCACAGCGTTATTTTACGTCTGTATTTTCAATATCCCATTGTTTGGCATCATTAAGAAAGGCATTGAAAAACAACCTGATGTCGATCCTATCTTCATCGCTACTGTGCCGTTGTTTTTAACCTTTGCACTCAGTTTTGTATTTTCCTTATTTACGGTGAAGTATCTCGTTAAACCGTTTTTCATCTTACTCACCTTGTTATCATCGAGTGTGTTCTTCGCTGCCTACCAATACAATGTCGTCTTCGATTACGGCATGATAGAAAACACTTTTCAAACCAATCATGCCGAAGCGTTCATGTATGTGAATTTCGCTTCGATAATGAATATGTTACTGACTGGGATTTTACCCGCGTACCTTATCTATAAAGCGGATATTCAGTACAAACCTTTCCTAAAAGAACTACTGCATAAAGTGCTTTTTATGCTAGCGATGTTGGCAGGACTGGGCATTATTGCTTTCTTCTATTTTCAAGATTACGCGGCCTTTGGCCGTAACAACGACGAGCTAAAACGTTATATTGTGCCGACGTATTTTATCGGTGCTGTGTCTAAGTACATCAATGTGCAGTACTTGCAAACGCCAATGGAATATCAGCAACTTGGCCTCGATGCAAAAAATGTCAGTGCCAACTCAAATGGTAAACCGAATTTATTAGTTCTAGTCGTGGGGGAAACCGCGCGTTCAATGAGTTATCAGTATTATGGCTACGACAAGCCAACCAACGCCCATACCCAAGACCAAGGATTAATAGTCTTTAAAGATACCCATTCATGTGGCACGGCAACGGCGGTATCTTTGCCTTGCATGTTTTCTCGCATGGGACGGGAAGATTACGATTCACGCCGTGCCTATGCTCAAGACACCGCCGTTGATGTGTTGGATCATGGCGGTATTAAAGTGCAGTGGTTTGACAATGATTCTGGCTGTAAAGGGGTGTGTGACCAAGTTGAAAACATAACCATTGATTTGAACAGTGATCCTAAGTTGTGCACTGGCCAATATTGTTTCGACCAAGTATTACTGAACAAATTAGATGAAGCCTTAGCCAACGCAGAACGCAAAGATACTGTGATTGTATTGCATGTCATTGGTAGTCATGGCCCGACTTATTTCTTACGTTATCCAGCAGAACACCGTAAGTTCACACCGGATTGTCAGCGCAGTGATATACAAAACTGCAGTGAAGATGAGCTGATGAATACCTATGACAATAGTATTTTGTACACTGACTATATTATTAGCGAAGTGGTTAAAAAGTTAGAAAACCAACAAGATAAATTTGATCCAGCCATGTTGTATCTGAGCGATCATGGTGAGTCATTAGGCGAAAAAGGCATGTATTTACATGGCGCGCCTTACAGTATCGCACCGATTGAGCAGACGAGCATTCCTATGCTTGCTTGGGTGTCAAAAGATTTTAGCCAAGATAATCAATTGGATATGGATTGTTTGGCTGAGCATGCGGCGAAAGGTGGTTTCTCCCATGACAATTTATTCGATAGTCTATTGGGACTAATGAATATCAAAACTGAGGTATATCAGCCTGAATTAGATATCTTTGCTCGCTGCCGCGGTTAATTGTGGACTTAATTGTCGCGAGGTTTAGTTCGTTCTAGTTGGTTCGACACCATGATGAGGAAGAGGATGGCAACATCCTCTTTTCTTTTGCTCCCTGTCATAATAATTGATTTCTCCCATATCCAAATCGAATTAGTTGAGTTAACTTAATGTATACAAAAACATAACAAATCTATGGTTCGCGATTTATGTCTTCTACTGCAGAAAATAAAGAACTTGATTCTGCCGCGCAAATTTTGCGTTTGGCTGTGCCGCAAATGTCTGCCCTCGATATTCCTGTTACTCCTGAAAATTACACTGTTTGGTATGAATATTTTGCAGGTACAAATCTCGATTTAAATCGCGCGATTGATGGTTTTTTGGCGAATTCTGTCTCTTTTACCAAGGAAGTTAATACCAGTCTTTATAAAACCTTTATCCAAGAACAGTCACCAGAAGTAATTGAAAATGTTCAGATTGAAACACAAATCTTGATCAATAGCCTGCTGAATAAAATCAGCCAGTTGAGTCAAGGAACCGCGGCATTTTCTGGCTCATTAGCCGAGTTTGGTTTGCGATTACAGACTAATCCCGATATCAATACCTTGAACGAGCTGGTTGATGGTGTGGTCGATGAGATGCAGATGCTACTTATCAACAACCGTGAGATGGAGCAAAGTCTGTGTACCATGGGTCAAGAAGTACAAAATCTTAAGTCGGAAATGGAAAATCTTAGCCTCGCGGCGATGACAGACCAATTAACGTCTCTGCATAATCGCCGCGCCTATGAATTGAGTATTCAGGATCAAATCTACCGTTCTCAAGATCACCAGACCCGCTGTAGTCTCTTACTGATTGATATCGATAATTTTAAAGCCTTTAACGACACCTATGGTCATTTAACGGGTGATAAAGTATTGGCCTATGTCGCATTAGCCTTAAAGCAATGTGTGCGTGGGGATGACTTTGTTGCGCGTTATGGCGGCGAAGAATTTGTGGTGGTGCTACCTAACACCCATTTTCACGACGCATTGCAAGTGGCTGAAAATCTGCGTGAACGTATTTCTGAGCGGCGCTTAACTGTAGGGAAAGACAAAAAACTTTCCCTTGGCGCGATTACTGTCTCGATTGGGATGGCCTCATTGCAACAGGGGGATGATGCTGAAACGCTGTTTAGTCGCGCCGATAAAGCACTGTACCAAGCTAAGTCTGAAGGCCGTAACTGTGTTAGAGGCTGAGAATGTGGGGGCGAGTGTCGATTTTTCAAGGCGTTAAGTATTAGCTCGGTCGCTATTTCGTTAAATAATCATTTACTTAGGATAACAAAACGCCGCAATGATTTGCGGCGTTTTTGTTCGTCTGGGTAGGTGCTATTGATCACTGGGCGGTTTTAAATCCATGTGCATTTTGATCAAATGCTCCTCCATATCGAAGGTCACTTTAAAACCGAGACTCTTGGCAAGACTGGCCATATTGCGATTCTCAAACATGGTAAAGCCGGTGAGCACGGGCGTGTCGTTGGCCTGATAATATTTGATTAATTTTTCGAGTAACAACTTGCCTAACCCTATACCTTGATGATCGCCACGCACCGCCATGGCAAACTCGGCCTCGGTATTATCAGGGTCGATGGACGCACGCACGGCACCTAAGGTGATGTCATCGCCATCGGGTCCCTTAGCCGTGGCGATAAAGGCCATCTCACGGGCGTAATCGATTTGAGTTAATACCGCCATTTCTTCATGGGTCATTTTCGATCGCACTCCAAAATAACGTTTGTATCTGTCTTCATCGGATAACGAATTATCGAAGGCCAAATGTTTAGGCTCATCTTCGGGTAAAATCGGCCTTAGCATTACCTTAAGGCCATTTTTAAGCTCGGCGAATTCTTCTAATTCCTTCGGATAGGGCATGATGGCCATCCGCGATGAACTGTCGGCATTGGCATCATGCAAACGGATATTCACATCAAGCAGAGTGATATTTTCACCCGCGGCCAGTACTGGGTTTAAATCTAACGAGGCGATTTCAGGGCAATCGATAATAATATGGGATATTTGCGTTAACATCACGCACAGGGCATTCATGTCTAGGCCCAGTGGTAAATGTCTGTCTTTTAACTTATGGGTCTTTAACGCTTGGATCACCATATAACGCGCCAGTGCCATATTCAGGGGTGGCAGGGCAACGGCAGCATCATTGGTGGGGTCCCATTCTGAGCCACCTTCGCCAAGGCAAATCGCCGGACCAAAGACGGGGTCGCTTATCACGGCCACGCGGATTTCCTGCGCGCCAGCGGTCAACGCCATTTTCTGCACTATCATGCCTTCAATAATGGCTTCGGGATTGGCTTGATGCACCCTCTGGGTAATCGCATTCGCGGCGTGGCGGATATCTTCAGCCGAGGTTAAATTGAGCATCACTCCGTGCACATCGGACTTATGCAAGATGTTAGGGGATTGCACTTTTAACGCTAAGGGATAGCCCGCTTCATTCGCAATGGCCACCGCTTCATCGGCATCTTTCACAAACCAAGTGTCTATGGTGTTAAGCCCATAAGCCCGCAAAATAGGGCTGGCCTCATGGGTTTCCAGTACCGATTTTCCTTTAGCTTGAGCCGCTTGTAGTAATTTGCGCGCCGTGAGGCTATCTGTCGGAATATTGTCGGGGATCGATTGCGGCACTTCTTGCAGCAGTTTTTGGTTACGACGGTATTCAACCATGTGCATAAAGGCACCCACAGCACCTTCGGGTGTACGGTAGGTGGATATACCGCCCTTAGTGAAGCGTTTTCGTGCCTGATAAGCCGAGTCTTCACCGCTCCAGTTCGTCAAAATATTGAGGCGATTCTTTTTGGGATGCGCGTGGATCACACTCACCAAAGCATCAGCTATCTCAACACTTTCACCGAGTGCTGAAGGGGAGTGCAAGACCAAAATAGCGTCAAGTTCATTGGAATCCATCAAGATAGTCAAAGCGTTAGCATATCGTGATGCGTTCGCATCACCAATGATATCGATGGGGTTTTGCCTTGACCAAGTATTCGGTAACACAGCTTCTAATTTGGCTATTGTGTCTTCTGATAACTCCGCCAGTTTACCGCCGCGCATAATGAGTTCATCCACAGCTAACACCGCGGGGCCGCCACCATTACTTATAATCCCTAAGCGCTCACCTTGCAGCGGATTGGAATGCGCTAAACTTTCAACCGCGGCAAACAGTTCAATTAAATCGTTAACCCGCAACATACCTGCACGGCGAAACGCCGCTTCATACACTGCATCGTTACCGCCAACACCGCCCGTATGCAATTTTGCGGCGCGGGCACCTTCGGCGCTACGGCCCGATTTAATCACTAGAATTGGTTTATTGCGTGAAGCGGCTCGAGCGGCCGAGAGGAAATGGCGCTTCTCATTCACCGAGTCGATATAAAGCATGATGGCGCTGGTGCGGCTATCGCGGCCGAGGTAATCGAGCAGTTCGTCAAAGTTAATGTCGGTGGCATCACCGAGGGAGATAAAGGAGGAAAAGCCAATACCTTTGTTATTGGCCCAATCGAGTACCGTTGTACAAATAGCTGCCGATTGAGACACAAAGGCTATTTTGCCCGGTAGGGCGCTGGCGTGGGCTAAGCTGGCGTTTAATCCCAATGGGGGTAATAGCATTCCTAAGCTATTTGGCCCCAGAATGCGCATCCCGTAACGCTTAGCATTTTGCATGGCAAGGTCGAGCAGGCTCACGCCATCTTCGTTAAATTCCTGCGCCATCCCTGCTGCCATAATAATGGCCACCTTACAGCCAAATTGCGCAAGGGTTTCAACGATGGCGGGCACACGGCAAGCGCGGGTACAAATAACCGCTAAATCCGGTTTGATGGGTAAGGCTTCAATATTGGGATAGGCGAGCACACCCATCACTGCCCGATACTTAGGGGTGACTGGCATGATAGGCCCAGAAAAACCACTCGATAGTAGGTTTTTCATCAGCACATTACCCGCGCGTTTTTCGGTATTCGAAGCGCCGATAATGGCAACGGAAGTCGGTTTAAATAAGGAGTTTAATGTACGTTGACTCATAAGCGATTCCATCCCAATCCATGACGCTTCCAGTGTAACCTAGGGTATGAGGACTGCACAGTTAAGTTTCGGGTTCCATTAAGACAAGTTTATTAGCAAATCATGAATTTACGGCGATTTACTGAGAATTAGCGCTCAATGCTGAGGATTTATATCGCGATAACTGCATTTTCCGCATTGCGACACGTAACAATGTGAATAATTTCACTTTCGTGTTTGAAAATCACCCAATATGAAACTACTTTTTAATCACTGTACAATTATTGTGAAGTCCATATGACATACAAGGATGGGGTCGTTGCGGTGCTCGCGGCAGGCGTTGGATATTCGCTAAGTTTGATGACACTGTGGGCTATTGGTCCGATTATTTCTGTATTGATGATGTTGCTGTGGCAATTTTATCAGCATAAGCAAATGCAGTCAGTTCAACAGCATGATGATAAGTCCTTCAACAACCAACTTGCCGCGGATTGGCAAGCACATGTCAGTCTGTATCAAGAGTCAATCACGACGCTTAACGGCTGCGAGGCTAACATTGACAGTGTGCTAGCGGTGCAAGGTGACGCAGTCAATTTGCTCGGTGAGTCATTCGATGGTTTAGGGCGGTTAATGACGGAGCAGACAGGATTTATTTCAGCGCTTGTCCAAAGTACGGATGATGCTGAGTTATTCCATTCAGATCAAATGAAGCAATTTGCCAATAATACCTCAATGACGTTAGAGCGTTTTATTCAATCCACCATAGAAATGTCGGCATCAACTATGGAGTTGTTGGAAAAAGTGAATCTCATCTACGAGTCTATGCCTCAAGCAATGAAAGCCTTGCAAGACATAGATCAAATCTCGTCCCAGACTAATTTGCTGGCTTTAAATGCGGCAATTGAAGCGGCGCGGGCGGGTGATGCGGGTAGGGGCTTTGCCGTTGTGGCAGATGAAGTGCGCGCTTTATCCACTCGTAGCGCAGGTTTTAGTGAAAGCATACAAAAACAGCTTAAATCAATTCAAATTCAGATTGAACAATTAACCGTACACGTAAGTAAAGTCGCCGCTCAAGATATGACTTATATTATTGATGCCAAAAAGGATATAGATACTGCACTAAGGCAGATTATCGTTAAAGCAGAGAAGGATTCTCAAGTGATTGAACGTATCGATTCATCGGCACATGAACTAGAACAAGCCATCTCGGATACTATTCGGGGATTGCAGTTCAGTGATATTACTTCCCAAAGCCTGATTTACACAAATCAGTCCCTAAACCATTTAAAAGAATCGCTCAATCGCGTCACCACTATGTCACAACAGGAGTTTGGCATTAAGGGGGATGACATCACAATACAAATGAGTCGCCGACGTCAGGAGACTCATAATCCCGTTTCAAGGGATCAAATTACCTGTGGTGAAATTGAACTCTTTTAATTAGGGATACACAATGTCAAATATTAAAGTTATTTCATTGCCAGAGCGCTTTGACTTTTATTACCACAAGAAATTCACCAGTGATTATCAAGATATTTTAACGCTTCCAGAGGTTAACCATATTATTTTAGATTTTAGTCGAGTGCTTTACCTCGATAGTTCTGCTTTAGGCATGATGGTACTGCTGCATCGTAAGGCGCAGGAGTTACATATTTCTACGTCGGTAAAAGGTGCACATGGTCAGGCGAATGAAATCCTTAGTATTGCCAATATGCAGAAAATCTACATCATAGAGTAACACTCATTATGGTATCGCTTACTCAGCCGGAACATTTTATTTTAGTGATCGATGATGACGCTATTGCGAGTCAAAGGATCAGTGACTTTATTCATAGCAAAGGTTACAACGTTATTGTTTGTAGTGATCTAGAAGAAGGTTTATTTGAAATAACGCAAAATACGGTTGATTTAATTCTGATTAACTATTGGTTAAAGGATGGTACCGCACTGGCGTTACTGGATAAGTTGAATAAGGATAAAAAAGAAACACCTGTTATAGTCATGAGCGAGACAAAAGAAAATCAATCCGTATTAGCCTGTTTTAGAATGGGGGTTTTGGATTTTGTTGTTAAACCGATAAATGTTGAAATATTTTGGTACAAGGTTGAATGTTTACTTACCCGGGTGCAACTTCAGCATAAAGTAGAGCATCAAAGAATTGAACTTGAAAAAATGCTTTATGAAAAGGCCCGAGAAGAACACATGGCCCGGCATTTATTTGAGCACTTAGTCAATATTGATAATACTGACTTTGATTTTGTACATACTTACTGCCAAGCCAGTGCCAATTTTAGCGGTGATATTATCCTCAATGGCATAGCACCTAATGGCAATTTCTTCTTAATTCTCGCCGATTCAACGGGTCATGGCCTGAGTGCAGCCATGCCCATCATGCGTGTTGCCAGTACATTTAGGGCCATGGTTTCAAAGGGATTTTCTTTAGTTACGTTTATTTATGAACTGAATGCTAAGCTCCACCGAGAAAACCCTGAAGACAGATTTGTTGCCTGTATTATTTTAGAAGCCGATTTTAATCGTAATAAATTACACATTTGGAATGGTGGTATGCCCCCCGTGTATATTCAAACGGGGGGAATTGACAGTTTAACAAACCACAATATTAAAGAAACTGACCATTCTCGTTCAGTCAGTAATCAATCCATAGATAAATTTAAATCGACAAATATGGCCCTTGGTATTTTACCTCCGCATAATTTTATAGCGGATATTGTTACGGTTGATTTACCATCCCATGGGCATGCTTGCCTTTTTAGTGATGGTTTAATAGAGCAATATACCCATGACGGCAATCCATTTGGCATTGATAAATTAAAAGATCTATTTATTCATTTGTCCGGTGGTCTAGTCAAATATTTAGAGAACAATATGCATGAGTACTGTTCTGCTGAAAATATTGCCGATGACATCACTATTTGTACGTTAGATTTTGAACGATTAAACACTTGGCATCAAGATCGTGATGTTAGTCGTATTAAAGCCATTATGGATGGTGAGTTCTGCTGGGATGTCAGTATTGCAGGGCCTATGTTACTCAGCGCTGATTATTTAAGTTCATTGAATCAGTTTCTCAGCATATTGGGATTTGCGACTAATTTCTGTCAACGGGTTTTTACTGTTGTCGCAGAGTTATTTAGCAACGCCATTGATCATGGTGTACTAAAATTAGATTCTCGACTAAAAAATGATCCAGAAGGCTTCGAACTGTACCATAGTATTAGGGACAGTTTTGCAGATAGGCTCACGGAAAATGATTGGGTAAAAGTTAGCATCATCTGGCGTTCATCGCAGGATGAATTACATATTAGCGTGGCTGACAGTGGCAAAGGCTTTGAGGGTGATGAAAATTTGATGGCGGACATTCCTCAGTTGTCTGGGCGCGGTCTATCGCTGGTGAAAACATTATCTAAGACATACGAATTAGTACCGCCAGGGAATATAACTAAAGTCATAATGGAATAGCGCATGAGTAAAAGAATATTAATTGTTGATGATTCCGCAGCGATTCGACAAATGGTCGAAGCGACCCTTAAATCGGCTAATTATCAAGTGGTACTGGCCAAAGATGGTCGAGAAGCCCTCGATATCTGTAATGGGCAGAGATTTGATTTCATTCTGACTGACCAAAACATGCCTCGAATGGATGGGCTGACCTTAATTAAATCCTTACGTGCTATGTCGGCATTTATGCGTACGCCGATCATTATGCTCACCACGGAAGCGGGCGATGACATGAAAGCCCAAGGGAAAGCCGCGGGTGCGACGGGATGGATGGTAAAACCCTTTGATCCTCAAAAGTTGTTGGCTATTACGGCTAAAGTGCTGGGTTAACTGCAACGGGGTGCGCTATGTCCATCAATATGGCCGAGTTCCATCAGGTCTTTTTTGAAGAAAGTCATGAACATCTTGAAAATATGGAACAATTGCTATTGGCATTGGACCTTGCTTCTCCCGATCCTGAAGAACTGAACACCATTTTCCGTGCTGCACATTCTATAAAAGGCGGCAGTGGTATTTTTGGTTTTACCGCATTAACCAGTGTCACCCATGTGATGGAAAACCTGCTGGATAAAACGCGTAAGGGTAACTTCCAATTAACGTCATCTATTATCGATTTACTGCTGAGTACTGTGGACACGTTATCCCATATCTTGAGCTTGTACCGCGAAGAAGAGCAGATTGATTGGCAGGAGGTCGAATACAGTAAAAGCCAGTTGGTTGCAGCGTTAAATGGTGAGCCTTTTAGTTCATCAGTTGCGATACGTAACGGCACAGACGTCGCTAGCACTCCCACCATAAATGCAACACTCACCGCAGCAGTGGCGGCAGAAGATCTGGGTTTTGGATTTTTTGAAGATGAAATGGCACGTGATATTGCCATCGAAGGTGAAGACTTTGGATTTTTTGATGAGGCTTATCAAGCGGAAGACATCAGCGCTGACAGTGTGGCAAATAATAAAGAGTGTAATGCTGAGCTGTGTGATGTGACAATTGACGATGATGAGTTAGGCTTTGGTTTTTTTGAAGCATTAACGCCAGAATCCTTCGCCAATGAAATCGAGTTATTAAGTTCAAAACCGCTAGTGCAGAAGGTTTATAAGCCAGCGACCACTCGAGCACATCAAGCCAAGGAAACTGGAAGTAGCCAATCTAAAAACACCCTATTTAAAGCCAACGCGACTGACCCCACCACACCTGATTCAACCGTGCCCACGAGCCCTTCTGTGAAAGCAAGCTCGTCTGCAATACTGAGTTCAAACGCAACATCAAACTCATCCGTTGCCCCAAAGCCCAATACCACAGAGGTGAAAACAGCGACAAAAAAAACAGCCGCGTCGGCTCAGGATGCCACCTTAAGGGTCGAAACCTCCAAAATAGATACTTTGGTTAATCTCGCGGGCGAGCTGGTGATCACTCAGTCCATGTTGACTCTCATTGGTAACGAGATGATGGGCGATTTAGGTGAGCGACTCAAGACCGCACTCAATGAATTGGAACGTAATACCCGTGAGATGCAAGAGGCAGTGATGTCGGTGCGTATGCTGCCGGTATCCTTTGTGTTTAACCGTTTCAACCGTTTAGTAAGGGACCTTTCTGAGCAACTTGGTAAAAACGTCAATCTCGTGATTGAAGGTGGCAACACAGAAATAGACAAGGGCATGATTGAAAAGCTCGTCGATCCGCTGACTCACTTAGTGCGCAATAGTTTAGATCACGGTATCGAAAAACCTGAAAAACGGCTCGCAGCGGGTAAATCTGAAGTGGGTGTGTTATCCCTTAAAGCCAGTCAAAGGGGCGGCAATATCGTTATCGCTGTGCACGATAACGGCGCAGGCTTAAATCGTGAACGCATTATTCAAAAGGCGCGGGAAAACGGTTTGCAAGTGGCTGATAACAGTAGCGACAAGCAAATTTGGCAATTGATTTTTGCCGCAGGATTTTCAACCGCGGAGGAAGTCACTGATGTGTCAGGCCGTGGTGTTGGTATGGATGTGGTGCGCCGTAATATTGAAGCCTTAGGCGGACGCATTGATATTGAGTCCACTGAGGGCCAAGGCTCAACCTTTGAAATCCAGTTGCCACTCACGCTCGCCATTGTCGATGGTATGACGGTTTCTGTGGGAAATCAGATCTACATTTTGCCCTTAGTGCACATCATAGAATCTATTCAGCCGCAAACGGAACAACTTAAATTTCTCGCCAAAGAAAGACTCTTAAAAGTACGTGAAGAGTACTTACCTCTGCTCAATCTTTATCAGCTGATGGAAATTGAGCCCAATGCCCGCTGCCCAGAAGAGGGCATAGTCGTATTGCTCGAAAGCAACCACAAGCGCTTTGGCCTGTGCGTTGATGCCTTAGTTGGCCAGCAGCAAGTGGTGATTAAAAGTCTTGAAAAACATTATCGCAGGATCCCCGGTGTTTCCGGCGCCACCATCATGGGCGATGGCAGCGTCGCGTTGATCCTCGATGTCGAATCACTCGCTCTGCACATTAAAAATTAAGGAAATAGCCATGGAGAGTCGATCAACTATGACCGCCAAAGTGGAATACAACGCCCATGATGAGGTGGAGTTTTTAAGCTTTATGTTAGGCGAAGAGCACTATGCCCTCGATATTATGTCCGTCAAAGAAATCCGCGGCTATGAGTCGGTCACTAAAATCGCCAACGCCCCTAGCTTTATAAAAGGCGTGATTAATCTACGCGGTGACATAGTGCCCATAGTGGATTTGCGGATGAAATTTGCTGTTGGAACCGCCACTTATAACGAGTTCACTATCGTTATTATGCTCAATGTGTTTGAACGTATAGTCGGCATAGTGGTCGATGCCGTCTCCGATGTGATTAAGCTGTCGGCGGAGGAAATCTTACCTGCCCCAGAATTTGGGGTGGCGTTCGATAGCCGCTACCTCAAAGGCTTAGCCACAGTCGAGGATAAGATGATCATTTTAGTAAATATTCAGGCTCTGATCAGCAGTGATGAGCTGGGTCTAATTGATGCAAATAGTCTGACTGATCAGGAGTAACAATAATGAGTATTTTCAATTTTTTTGGCAATGATGAGGCGCGTGAGCAAAGAGATGAAGAGCGTCAGCGCTATTTTCAGTTACTTGATAACAGTGGCAACAGCTTTATGATCGCTGACAGTCAGCGTAATATTATTTATGCGAATAAAGCCGTCGTCCGTTTACTGCAAGAGGCAGAGGACGATATTCGTAAAGAGTTACCTCAGTTCTCAGTTGCCAAACTGATCGGCAGTAATATCGATATTTTCCATAAAAATCCTCCACATCAGCGCAATTTATTAGAACGCCTAACTCAATCCCATACTGCGCAAATCACCATAGGCAAACGTACTTTTAGGTTGATTCTGACGCCGATTATCACGGCTGAAAATAAACATTTAGGTACAGGTGTTGAGTGGATAGATCGCACCGAAAGTATCGAAGCCGAGCGAGCAACCCAGCGCATCCTCGAAGCGCTCAATAATACCAGTACCAACGTCATGATAGCCGATGCTAACCGTACGATCATTTATATGAATCGCTCGGTCGAAACTATGTTGCGCCATTCTGAAAGTGAGATCAGACAAGCCTTACCGCATTTTTCCGTGGATAAAATCCTCGGCAGCTCGATGGATATCTTCCACCGCAATCCTGCCCACCAAGCAAGTTTACTCGATAAATTAGACCGTAAATATGAATCGCTTATTAAGGTCGCGAGTTGCCATTTTCGCTTAACCGCCAGCCCCATTGTGTCTAAAGAAGGTGAGCGCTTAGGCACTGTGGTTGAATGGCTCGACCGCACCATTGAAGTACAAACCGAGCAGGAAATTTCCCGCATAGTCACAGCCGCAGCGGCGGGTGATTTCTCCCAAAGGGCGGAAACAGATGGCAAGCAAGGTTTCTTTTTAATGCTGGCGAACAATTTAAATTCGTTAATTGAAACCTCGGAACGTGGATTGCAAGATGTGGCGCGGGTGCTGATGGCGCTAGCGGATGGCGATTTGACCACTCGCATTTATAACGATTATGAAGGCACCTTTGATGATTTGAAAAATTACTCAAATCAAACTGCTGAAAAGTTATCCTTCATGATCCAAGATATTCAACGAGCCGCGGATACCATCAATACCGCTTCGGCAGAAATAGCTCAAGGTAACGCTGATTTATCCAGCCGCACCGAAGAACAAGCTTCGAGCCTAGAGCAAACCTCGGCCAGCATGGAGGAACTCACAGGTACAGTGAAACTCAATGCAGATAACGCTAGTCAAGCAAATGCCTTAGCCTCTAAAGCGGCTGAAGTCGCGGTGGACGGTGGTGAGCTTATCCAACAAGTCGTACAGACCATGGCATCGATTAATGAATCGGCGCGTAAGATTGCCGACATCATTGGTGTTATCGATGGTATTGCATTCCAAACCAATATCTTAGCGCTTAATGCCGCGGTAGAAGCCGCGCGGGCAGGAGAACAAGGGCGCGGCTTTGCTGTGGTCGCATCAGAAGTGCGCAGCTTAGCCCAACGTTCGGCCAATGCCGCTAAAGATATCAAGGCACTGATCTCGGATTCGGTGTCTAAAATCGAGAGTGGCAACAGCCTTGTCGGTAAGTCCGGCGATACCATGAAGGAAATCGTCATCGCCATTAAACGGGTGAACGACATCATGGCGGAAATCGCCTCAGCCTCTAATGAGCAGGCCATCGGTATCGATGAGATCAGCAAAGCCGTAGTGCAAATGGATGAAATGACGCAACAAAATGCGGCATTGGTTGAAGAAGCGGCCGCCGCAGCGGAAAGCATGCAATCCCAAGCGCAGCAACTCTCAGACAGTGTTGCCAGTTTTCGCGTGGATGACGAAGATGAAGCCCCAAGACGCAGCAACGCGAGATTAGCGGCGCCCAAAGCGAAGGCGATGAAACCCATCAAACAGCAGCTTCAACCTATGGCAAGAGCCAGAGTGACAGAGAAACCTAAAACCAATGCGATGAAGCCCATTAAGCAAGATCAAGATGAATGGGAAGAATTTTAATTGAGTGAAAACAAACCATTGGAACGAGAGTTTGCCTATACCTCGGTGCACTTTAATACCGCGAGGACGACGCTGTACCGCTTAGCGGGGATCAAACTCGCCGATAGCAAGGATGCTATGGTGTATAGCCGTTTAGTGCGGCGGATCAGAACATTGAAATTAGCCGGATTTTCGGCTTATTTTGAGTATCTGCTAAGCCATGAAAACGAACACCAAGAATTTATCAATGCGTTAACCACGAATCAAACGGCATTTTTCAGGGAACCGCATCACTTTGAGGTGTTAAAACAGTATTTAATCGATAACCCTGATACTCGCAGGATCTGGTGTGCGGCCAGTAGCACAGGGGAAGAACCTTACTCGATTGCGATTGTCGTCGCTGAACATTTCAACAGTTTTAAAACGCCTATCGAGATCATTGCTTCCGATATTGACAGCGGCGTGCTTAAAAAGGCTGAAATGGGTATTTATCCCTTAGACAGGATCGATACTGTTAGCGATATCCGCAAGAAACGTTTTTTTCACCGCGGACGCGGTTCACAGTTGGGCAATGTGCGCGTGGTGCCCGAATTAAAGCAGATGCTCAAGTTTACCCGCATTAATTTGCTCGATTCTTTTTGGCCGCTAAAAACGCCAATCGATGTGATTTTTTGCCGTAATGTAATGATTTATTTCGATAAAGAAACGCAGGAAGTCATATTAAAACACATGATGAACTCCCTTAGCGAGGATGGGCTTTATATTGCGGGACATTCGGAAAATTTTAATATGTTCCCGCAAATCATCACTGCCGTTGGTCAAACAACCTATCGGCCAGTGAAGGGGCTTATGAGTGCTAAAACCTAATATCGAATATGCCATTGCGGAGCCGAATCGCTATCACGATCATCATTTTGGTTGCGATGCGGTAAAAATATTACCCGGTGAGTATTTTGCAACCCGTGAAGATACCATGATAGTAACAGTGTTAGGCTCCTGCGTCTCAGTGTGCTTGTATGATCCTAAGCTCAAAATTGGTGGAATGAATCACTTTTTATTGCCAAGTGACAATAGCAATTGTACTGGGGTGCTCGCCGATTCTGCCCGTTACGGCGTGTATGCCATGGAGTTGTTAATCAACGACTTGCTCAAGCTTGGCGCACAGCGTAATTCACTCGAAGCTAAGGTGTTTGGGGGCGGCAATATGTTACGCAGTTTTACTGTGCACAACATTGGTGAGCGTAATGCTGAGTTTGTGATTGAATACCTCAATCTTGAAAATATCCCTATCGTTGCTGCCGATTTACTCGATGTGTATCCGCGCAAAGTGTATTTTTTCCCCCATTCGGGCAAAGTGAAAGTCCGCAAAATTAAATCCATGCATAACAGCACAATTCTTGACAGGGAAAGTGAGTACCGTTTACGGGTTCGTAATTTACCTTCGGGCGGCGACGTTGAACTATTTGGTGATTAAGTTATGACGATCAAAGTGTTAGTTGTTGACGATTCTGCGCTAATGCGCAGCTTGCTCGGTAAAATGATTGAGGCTGACTCTGAACTGTCTCTGGTTGGGCTTGCTGCCGATGCCTACGAGGCCAAGGAGCTGGTGAACCAATTTCGCCCCGATGTGATTACCTTAGACATCGAAATGCCCAAAGTAGATGGTTTAACATTTTTGGACCGCTTGATGAAAGCCAGACCCACTGCAGTAGTGATGATTTCATCGTTAACCGAGCAGGGCGCTGATGCGACATTTAACGCCTTGGCCTTAGGCGCGGTGGATTTTATCCCTAAACCGAAATTAGACTCGCCCCAAGGTATCTATGATTATCAGGATTTGATTTTAGATAAGATCAAATCTGCCGCGAAAGCCAAAATCATCAAGCCGCAGAAATTTGTTGAGCCAGTACGCCCTGTTTCAAGTAAGCGGCCAGTATTGGCCAATACAACCCTGACTCAGCATTTAGTCGCGATAGGCGCATCTACTGGCGGTACTGAAGCCATTCTTTATGTATTACAACATTTACCCGCGGCTATGCCGCCGATAGTGATCACCCAACATATGCCCGCGGGGTTTACCCGCACTTTTGCTGAACGTTTAAACCGACAGTCACGGATCACTGTCAAAGAAGCCGAGCATGGGGAACGACTCTTACCCAGTTATGCCTATGTTGCACCAGGGGATCATCACCTTGAGATCATCAAAGTGGGTGGCAGTTATAAAGTCAAATTAACCCAAGATGAAAAGGTCAGTGGCCACAGACCTTCGGTCGATGTGATGTTTACGGCCTTGGCCCAATGTGCCGCGCCTAATATCAGCGCGATGATTTTAACCGGTATGGGCAAAGATGGCGCCGAAGGCATGGTGGCGCTACACCAAAAAGGCGTCACTACGTTTGCCCAAGATGAACAAAGTTGTGTGGTATTTGGCATGCCACGAGAAGCAATAAAGTGCCGTGCGGTAGATTATGTGGTGGAGTTATCGCAGATGCCGAGCAAGCTCATTAACCATTTAAGCTCACTGTGACCGCCTACGCTGAGTGGGAGTGGGATTAAAAAGTAACGGATAGAGCGTGAGTCTCGCAGGAAGAGCATTACGCCGAACTGATTTGTGCGCTGCAGTGGCTCATTCTGTTTAGGGTTAGTCAGTCGGAGAAACCACGAGCTGATTTCTACCTAAACGCTTAGCTTCGTAAAGGTTTTTATCTGCCAGTAACAGGCAATCTTGAAATTCCTCACATTGATCCGAAAAGGCTAAACCGCCGCTGAGCGTCACCTTAAATTCGACGCCATCTTCAACAAATACGATATGGCTAAAGCTTTCACGGATCGCATTCAACTTGGCAATCGCCAGTGGTTTTTGCATATCTGGCAGCACTAACATAAATTCTTCACCACCGTAGCGGCCGGTAAAGTCAGTTTGACGTAAGGATTGTTGTAACAGATGGGCAAATGCCAACAACACCTTATCACCACCGGAATGACCATAAGTATCGTTGACCTTTTTGAAGTGATCTAAATCGAACATAGCGATACAAACTTGAGAGTTAATCCGTTTCGCTACGTTAAAACAGCGTCTCGCAGCCACCAGAATTTGGGTATGATTTAGCAGCCCAGTTAAGCTGTCGCGACTAGCCGAACTGCGAATATCATGACCCCGTTGCGCACGGGAAATCACCTGCGCGACGAATAAACTCGGCGCGGTTTGCTTTGAAATTAAGTCATCTGATCCCGCTTGTATGATGCTGACTTTATTCTGCATCGTATCATCAGAGCTCAACACGAGAATTGGGCTCGAGGTGTATTTGTCCAATTGACGGATCATCTTTGCCAGCTCAAGCCCGTTCACTTCGGGCATGTACAAATCGAAGATAAACAAATCAGGCTCAAATTGCTCAAGGGCAGGCAAGACTTGCTCGGCACTCGATAACCCTTTTACCATCAAACCGTGACTGCGTAACAGACTTGAAAAGTAATCCACCATAGATTGTTGATCATCCACCAGTAACACCTTAAGCGGCTGTTTCTCTGACATCTTGAGAGATTGATGGATTTTGCGCACTAATGAGGTGGTCTCAGCGGGTTTGACAAAATATTCGCTGACATTGGCACGAATGGCCAATAGCCGCATGTCAAAATCCCCCCGCGAGGATAAAACAAACACTCGGGTATTATTCTTCTCAAACTCAGTGGCGGCTTCGAACAAGGCCTCTTCAGTCCAATCGGGTAGAATTAAATCCAATAGAATCAGATCAAAGGGTGTTTTATTTTGCACTACCAGAAAGCTCGTGAAATTCAAAAAATGCTGCACACTAAAACCGAACTCTCGCAGCTGCTTTGTGATCATCGCGCCTACATTACCATCGTCTTCTATGATGGCAATATGGTGCTCATGGCGCGCCTTTGATGGTTTATAGGGGCTTTGCTGCATTTGCGCCTCCACTACTGGCGCCGACGGTTGGCCGCGCATATTGTTTTGTAACAACTGGTGGAAGAGAGTATCTAAGCCTTTGATCGTAGGCAGTTCGGGGGCTGGCGCATTGAGCAGCCCCTTAAGCAGCACCTCCAGTTTATCGACTATGTGTTTGGTATCTGACAACCCAAAGGTCTCGCTCGACCCTTTTAAGTTATGCACCTCTCGGTACACGGCAGACAGCATGTGTGCGTCCCAATTTTTACGCAATGAAATCCACAAGGTAATGATTTGTTTCTTTTTATCCGGCAGTGCATGTAAAAACTGTCGTTTAAGTTGCTCTAACGAATCTTCAAAACTCATAGGCAATAGATATCCTAAATAATTGAGCCCTAGGTCTTAATCTCTATGTAGACGCTACGCCAAGACGTTAAAACCCGTTCACTCCAACACTGAAATGGAAACTGCTCTGGAGAAGCATGTAACAGATTCAATCAATTGCACTTATCTTTACACTCACTCATAGAGTGTAAACCACTGCGAAAAAAACGACGGGGAAATGCTGAGATTGCATAGGCATTGATAAGAATATTGGGTCGAATAGCCGAAATCAGCACAGTGATCGCGAACAGTATAATGCTAAATATTTTATGCAAAACAGCATGATAATGATGACATGTATTTTTTATCAAATACGACTGTGATAAGTTAGCGTCAGTAAAAACAATCACTTGTTGCAAAAGGATCGTTGTCAGTGAGCACAGTGTTTTATAATGACCACGCCGAAATACTCGCGGCACAGTATTTGTCTAAAACCTTTGAAGAAGTGCATTCGAGTTGGTTGCATCATCTTTTGCCTCTACTTACCAAAAATACATTGTCGATATTGGATGTGGGAGCTGGTTCTGGCCGGGATGTGTATTATTTAGCCGAAAAAGCACAGGGCAAAGAGACACAAATTATTGCAGTCGAACCTGCGGTTGTTTTAGCGAAAATGGGGCAGGTGTTAACTCGGGATCTACCCGTGCGTTGGATTGAAGATGGTTTACCTCAGTTGCAAAAAGTGGTTGGCCTAGCGCAACAGTTTGATCTGATTTTACTCAGCGCTGTGTGGATGCATTTATCTTCCTCAGAGCGCCCACTTGCACTAGTAACACTCTCACGCTTACTCAATTCGACTGGACTTTTAGTCATCAGTTTGCGCCATGGCCCAAGCCCCGATGCGCGCGTTATGCACCCAGTCAGTGTCGATGAGCTGCTCACACTGGCTGCAGATTGTCAGCTACAACTTTTAGATTTGAGCCAAGATGAAACCGATAAACTCGGTCGCTCACAAGTGCATTGGCAGACGCTAGTTTTTACACCCAAACTGATGCCAAACGTAAATACACCTGAAGCAAGCGTTATTATTCAGGAGCGACTGAATGCCGATTGATGCGAGAAGACAAGTTGAATTTATTAGCTATTTACAACGTCTGTTAGTTGAAGGGGATTTCGTTGCAACTTACAAATTTGCCTTACTACATGCGATCGCCGATATCTGTATCGAACGGCCATTAATACTCAATGCCGATCCTGCGCTGAAAACCGCGATCAGTATTGATGATTTGGTAGAGAAGTTTATTGAACTTTACTGGCAACACTCTTTGCCTTTTGGTGCCAATGATGGGTATTTTGTTCTGATCCAAAATAGTGGAAAGCAATCAGCCTTGATCAACAGTTTGATTGAACTACGCCATCAAGGTGTTAACAGTCTATCCCAGTTAAAAGCGCATCTTAGTTATCCAGCTTTATTGCGTAAAACGCGCGGTACGTTTAAAGATGGCCCCTTATGGCGCTTACAAAACTTGTCTCGTAATGAAGAATGTTTCCTTTATCCCCATGATAAAACGAAAAATTACATTGAGTTGAATCCGGGTATCGCATTTTGCTTCAAGCGATTTCACGATTTAGTGGTGTCATTGGCTCGTACTCAATGGGTACAAAAAATCGCCGAGTTTCCAGCAAATCAGGTCATTATAGGCAGTAAAGGCAATTTAAGTGAGTTTCTGTTTGGTAGCGACAGACAGACGATCACCTATGCTAGACCTGTACTGCTTGATATCCAAAAAGGCCAATGCTTCTATTGCCAAAAATCATTAAAAGAAACAGGCGAAGTGGATCATTTTATCCCTTGGGCACGATATCCTAATGATTTAGGCCATAATTTTGTCCTCGCACATAGCAGTTGTAATAATCAAAAACGCGATCATCTTGCCGCTCAGCACCATAAAGATAACTGGTATGAGCAAAATATTATCCAGCATGGCCAAACGTTACACTCTGAACTCAATCGATATTTCGTCTGTGAGAGTGATCGCTCTGAAGCCATTACTACTTGGGCTTATCAGCTTGCAGGACAAAATCGCTCGCCTCTCTGGCTTGATAAAAAGACCTTTGTGCCTTTTAACGCATTAGATAATGACTTATCAAGTACAGCAATTTAGAGCATGCTCACAGTTTTATGGCACTTATTTTTAGCACTCGTCAAGGTCGAGTGACCTTAAGGCAACTGTGCTGCAATTGAATGAGCAACGCTGCCAAGCTAAAGTAATCGATGAACTATTTACATGTTATCTTGGTGGCATTACATTTTATCTTCATTGATTTTGTTACCTGTTGATAGTAAAGGTTTACTTCCTGCAAAGGTAATTGATTTCAAAGAGAATAAGGAGTATTTGGTGGATATATATGGCGCACTCGTTTAGTGACAACAAGCAGATGAATGCACCATGGAATTTATTGATAATACATGTCTAGTTTTGGAGGTTAGATGATGAAATCGATTTTCTTACTGCCCATATCTGTGCTTGTGCTGATAGGTTGTACAACGCCTAAATCGCCGAGCGAAGTCTATGATGAGTACAATGCTAAGGTACAGCAGGGGATGAGTTATCAAGAGGACAAGGCTTACTATACCCAACGTAAGCAAGCGGATGTGGAGTCTAAGTTCCCGCAGTATATGCAGCAGATGAAGCTGTCCCGCGATGAAGTGATCGCATCTTATCTTTCATTTTCAAAAGCGGCTGCCAAGTGCAAAGCACTCACCTTAGTGTCGCAGGTGATAGATGGGGATACGGCCGTCCTTGAATATGCACAAAAAGATCTCTGTGGTAATGCATCGGAGGCGAATGAAAAACAAAGAATTAGCATGATAAATGAAGGTGGTTGGAAAATTGATGAGCTCCAAATTAGTCTCTAAATCATTTGGAATGTCGTATCAATGACAGGATTTTATGAGTTTTTTAGCCTGCCAAACGGAGTTGAGGTTCCTTGCCCCCATTGTGCTGGCTGCGCCACTTTTACCTTTGCCCATGTTTTTCGTTTAGAGAAAAAAGATGCGCATTTATTTGAGAGTAGGCAGTTTGAGATCAAGCAGTTTAATCAAAGATTTGCTCATAAATGGACTGGTGTGCTGTTTTTCCCTCCGCTATTGGATGCTTCTTGGCGGGAAAAATTGCCAGAAAAATACCAAGGTACTTCGACTTGGGAACATAGGGCGAACAGTGCTTTTACAGATGGTACAGATCTTGGTCTTATTTGTTGTTATCAGTGTATGGCAAAACAGAAACATCGACTTGAATGGCCCAATGACGCATTTTATTCCCTTGAGTTTAAAGGTCATTCACTTTGGGCATTTAATAAACAGATGATGCTTCAGATCCGTGATTATATTCAAGCCAAAGATCGCGATGCGGTATTCGAGTCTGAGCCGATAGTCATTCGACATTTGCCGACAATTTTTAAACTGGCTAAAAATCGCGAGATATTGGTTAAAAAAATTAATAAGCTAATGAGTAACTAGTCAGATTTAGCCCAACAAAAAGTCGTCACAGGATAACCAATGACGACTTTTTAATGCGATAACGCTGGGTTAATCGGCGTAAGTTAGCCGAATAACATTACGCGCTCTTTCTCGCTTCCATTTCAGCTTGGCTTGAAAGGTACTCATCGAAAGTGCCTTGGAAGTTAATCACTTTTTTATCTTTAATATCAATGATACGTGTTGCGAGTGACGATACAAACTCACGGTCATGACTGACGAATATCAAAGTGCCTTCAAAATCTTTCAACGCATTATTGAGTGCTTCGATGGCTTCCATGTCCATGTGGTTAGTCGGTTCGTCCATGATCAGCACATTGATGTCTTGCATCATTAACTTACCGAATAACAAGCGGTTTTTCTCTCCGCCTGAACAGTTACGGGCTTTCTTGTTCGCGTCATCTTCAGTGAACAGCAGACGGCCTAACATGGCGCGTACCATAAGATCGTTGTGCTTAGGTTGGCGCCACTGTGACATCCAATCCATTAATGTGTAGTCATTATCAAATTCGTCACTGCTGTCTTGTGGACAGTAGCCGATTGATGCGTTTTCTGACCACTTGATCACGCCTTTATTATGTTCTAAATCATTGACTAAGCAGCGTAGGAAAGTGGTTTTACCCACGCCGTTTTCGCCGATAATCGCTAATTTTGCACCGGCTTCGAGGATTAAGTCGCCGCCTTCGAATAGCAGCTCACCATCAAACCCGTGGGTCAAATCTTCGAGGATCAGTGCTTGGCGATGCATTTTCTTGCCAGCATCGAAACGAATAGAAGGGTGAATACGGCTTGATGATTTCACTTCATCAAGCTTGATCTTGTCCATTTTTTTCGCGCGTGAGCTAGCTTGTTTTGCCTTAGATGCGTTGGCACCGAAGCGGTTAACGAAGTCTTGCAGTTCTTCGATTTCAGCACTCTTCTTGGCGTTGCCCGATAATAATTGTTCACGGATCAAAGACGATTGTGCAAGGAAGTATTCGTAGTTACCAGGGTAAATGCGCAGTTCGCCGTAATCGATATCGGCCATGTGGGTACAGACGGCATTCAAGAAATGCCTATCATGGGAAATAATGATCATGGTGCATTTGCGTTTGTTCAACTCGGCTTCTAACCAGCTAATGGTATGTATGTCCAAGTTGTTGGTTGGTTCGTCGAGCAGCAAAATATCTGGGTTGGCAAATAGTGCTTGTGCCAACAGGACCCGCAGTTTCCAGCCCGGTGCCACTTGTTGCATTAGGCCGTAATGGAAAGATTCTTCAATACCCGCTTCGAGCAGAATTTCACCGGCGCGGCTTTCGGCGCTGTAGCCATCCATTTCGGCAAATTCACTTTCAAGATCGCCAACGCGCATGCCATCTTCTTCGGTCATATTCGGATTGGCGTAGATTGCATCGCGTTCCTGTTTGACTTTCCACAGGGCAACATCCCCCATGATCACTGCATCGATCACACTGTATTGTTCAAACGCGAACTGATCTTGGCTTAGGGTACCGACTTTTAAGCCGGGCGTGATGGACACATTGCCAGAGGTTGGCGCTAACGCTCCGCTGAGGATCTTCATAAAGGTCGATTTGCCACAGCCATTCGCGCCGATCAAACCATAGCGGTGACCGTTGCCAAATTTCGCTGAAATGTTTTCAAACAATGGCTCAGGGCCAAACTGCATCGTGATGTTCGCGGTAGAGATCAAAGGAGCTTTCCTAGGTATTTGCTAACGGGGATTGTGACAAACAAGCCTCAAAATGAAACATGCGCTTCACCCACTCTTAAGCCAAAACATTAAAGTTGGGATAATAAGGTCGCGGAGTATACAGACTAAGGGCTAAAGATGCGAGCAAGGATGTGATGCGCAGCTATAAATCGAGCCGTTTCAGTTGCGTTTATTTTGAGGCTGACCCAAGGCATCAGCGGATCATAGGTAAAATTTAGAAACGGGTTTGAGCTTGATGCTGAGTTCATACCTGTTAGCGTGATATCGCGGATATGTAGATTAAAACCGTCAGTTGCGGCGTATTTTCTTTGCCCTAAAACCGATGCTAAACCTCGCTAGCGCAAATAAAAGAAGGCGTTTAGCTTATTTACCGTTATTATTCCCGCAGTTTTGTCGAGCAGCAGATTTTACGGCTAATATTTAATGGCTCTGTTTGGAGGCTTTAGGTCCTTAAGCTCTAAGATCTAAGCATCACGAGCAATAAGGCTTAACGCCCTATGCTATTGCCGTAGCAACGTCAGTGGCTCATGATTTCATAACTTGAGTGATTTCTCTAATCGCGAATTTTAGTAGCGAATTGAGTCACTCGTTTAACAACTCAAAACCGTAAACTAATACAGTAAAATCAGCCAATAGGGCTGAACTTGGAATTCCCATGATTGAAGAGCAACAGAACAACCCGTTACACGGCCTCAAACTCGAGACAATGATCACTGAGTTAGTCGATTTTTATGGCTGGAAAATTTTATACGCGGCATTAAAGCTAGGTTGCTTTAACACCAACCCGACCATTGAGGCCTGTATTATTTTCCTCAAGAAGACTGAGTGGGCGCGGGAGAAAGTGGAAAACTTTTACCTGTATCGATTCAAGCGTATGCCTAAAGCCGTCGGTGAGCAGTTTGATCTTAAGCCACGCGAACGAGGTTTTGCCTCAGGTATCGCGCCGCGTAAACCGATGGAACTCACCATAGAATCTATCGCTAAAATGCAGGCACAAGCCAGCGCCGAGTACGAAGCGGGTAATAAACGTCCTAACTCTGGTTATGGCTCAGGTAAGAGCTTTGGGAATGGTTCAGGTAAAAGCTCAGGCAAAAAACCTACGGGTGGACGTGGCACCGGCTCTGGATATGGTTCATCAAATAGCAACTCACAGCGCCGCAGCGAACCCCGAAACGAGCCAAGAAACGATTCAAGAAACGATTCAAGAATGGCTGAGCGTTCCGGACCAAGCCCATCGACGGATGACAACGATCCGTGGGGCACTAAACGCGGCTAATCTCATATCTGTCGAATTGTGTGGGCATGGTTTTTCGCAGGCGTTAGTTTTACATTCGTTATTTACAGTGACTAGCCTCAGCTTGCTATTTTTGTATCCGTAAAAATTAGCTTTTGGTATGAGTTAGCTTTTGTAAGAGTCGGTTTGAAGTCATGGCTCTGGTTGTATGATAGAACATCTGATTTATCGCCTAGTTTAAAGAGAAGAGGTTAGCTGTTGAATACAGCTAACCTCTTTTTTATGATTAACTATTCACTTTATTGCATTAAGGTGAGAAAAATCTCGGGGATTATAGTTTTAGATTTGCATATCAAGTGCATAACCAGTTAATTCATCAATTTGCAATCAGATGGTGCCGGTTGCTCATGTTTACGACCAATACCAGCGCCTTCTCTAACACCTGTGCTTTATATTCTATACCTTTGTTCATCTTAGTCTGCTAAATGCCCAGAGTTAACGTCAAGGTGTTTGACGATACAGCTCCAAGGTAATCATTTAAATGTTTGATTATCATTGGGTAAGTAGTTTTAGCCGTCTTGCTCCACCAGCATTCTCTGTTGCCAAACGCCGCTGCCGTCATTCAGCGTCAAGGGATATGTCAATCATTACTATATGTGAACTGCGGTTAGGCTTAGTGGCTGGTATTCGTTTGTGTCTAATGCGGGATAACTTAAGTTTGCCTGACATAGCTGAAAAACTGATAATGAGCCCAACCACCTCAAAAGGTGTTTGGCCGAGATAGATTTAAACTTTGGCCAACTTGTCGATACTTGCTGATGAGACCCGTTTAATCAGAGCACTGTATTACTTGGCTACACCTGCGCAAGATGCTCACAGCTTCAGCGACGCCAGTGATGATAGGCGTTCCTTTAAACGCTGGGCTGGCCAATTACCCACTTATTTTCGCAGCTGGCTTGCTTAAGCCATAAGCCATAAGCCATAAGCCATTAAAAACTATCCTAGTAATATCTCTAAGCTGATACTGTCGCGGTTTGCCTATTCCAAACGTGAATAACCATGCGGAAAAACGTAGAACAGTGAGAAAAATCCCGAAGTTATATCCCATATTTTGAATATTTAACGCATAAATAATCAATTCAGCGTTTTGTGGCCATTGCTGGTGAATCTTATATTTTATGCGGTTTTATAGGGGGTTCTGTTGATTGCGGTTTTATCGATGATGCAATGATTTAACCGAACGAATAACTAGACACTTTTTTCCATCGCTTTTTTGACTGTGCCATGGTCTCAGATAAACAATGGCATTTATACTCGTTTTCCTATTGCAAAAAACGTGGTGAATAAAAGGCTGAGATGGAGGAACTGAGTGATGAGTGACGAAAAAATCACTGGACTTTATTTCATCGAGAAACTTCAACGCATTTGGATTACTTTTACATTTAGACATCCAGAGCCAGTAGATGACATCGACCATAAGACGTATATGGAGCTGCTAGATAAAATAAAAAATTCAGATGGAACGCGATATGATTTGTACACCTATCTCCTATCAAAGCAAAACAAGTGCACAGACATTCTCCAATTTCTTAAAACACACCAGAACTGAGAATAATTTATCTCAAGAAGATTTATGTAGTCTACTCAGGCAAAAAAGCTGCCTGTTCGATATGTTAGATTCCATCACTATTAGCCGTTGGGAGCGGGGAGTTAACATTCCATCCCTAGCTAAACAGTCTGAAATCGTTGAAATATTTGGCTCTGAACTGTTTGATATTTATCGGGAGGATAAGAAATTCATCAACGAAGGTTTAGCGTTAATTAACCTTTTTGAATCGACCATAGAACGCAGTGATCATCCGTACTACCGTAATACTCCTTATCGTGTCGAGTTTATCGAAAGCCACCATCAAAACTTTATGACCCTGCTGCAACTCAGTTTGGTTTATGAAAGTAACCCGCGTTTATCCTTTGTGAGCCGTAAGTTATCTCAACCTTTTTTTCGTGGACTCTCATTGGTGGTGGCTTTTAGCTTTGGGGATCAAATCATTGGACACAGTCTATTCTGCCGCACTCAAGGCAAAATTGCCCTCGAATTTATGAATGATGAGGTGGACTTGTTTGAGGTCATTAACCATAACAGTCAAGCTTTGCCAGATACCTTAATGGTGTTCTCCTCCTTTGGTGTAACGCCTTATATTGAAAATTATATGATGTCTGTTTATCTCAATGAATTGGCCACGAGTCGCTCACTTAAGTTTTTGAGTTTTAATATCTGTGATGAGTCACTAAAACGAAAATTGACGCAATTTAAGTTGCCCATATTCAAAGTGAGAACGATAGAAGGCGGCTTCAAACCAGTCAAAAACTATTCGTTTTTCTCCAGTCGCACAGAAGTCATGGCGAATCGTAATTTACTCAAGCTTTCTGTTATCCCTACATCCAAATCCCAGACGATCGATCCCATTTTCTTTATGCAGTTAGAGACCAATATATGAATATTCTCATCATAGATGATCAACGCTTTATTAGAGAAACCATGAAAGCTGATATCCATAAGTACTTAGCAGAGGACAATGTGGAGATCTATGAAGCCAGTAATGGTAATCAAGGAATTGAACTGATCTTAGCTGTAGAAGCAAAACTTGATTTAGTCATTTTAGATTTAAAAATGGATCAAGGTGACGGTATTGCGGTGATTAATATGTTGGCCTCCGAGCCCCGATTTACTGCCATTCCGATTGCGGTGATAAGCTCCTCGGATAAACGGACTTTAGAACTGGTGGATAGCATTATCACGGGTTTGAAGCTCAACTTGCTTGGCGTATTTGCTAAACCTATCAATGTGAATGACATTTTAACGCCATTGCTAGACGCCTCCGACGATAGAAACCGTGCCCATCAACATGAGTCTATCGTGCAAGACATGGCGGCGAATATCAATGTGCGGCAATTGCTCAAAAATGAACAATTAATTTTGTGTTATCAGCCTAAGATTAACCTTAAAACAAAGGAGATCATCGGTTTTGAAGTGCTTTCACGGCTTTGCGATCAATCCAATGGCTATATTTATCCCGACGTTTTTTTGCCACTGGTGAATCAGCAGGGGCTAAATAGCTTGTTTTCGCGGATGGTTATTTCCCAAGCATTGCAATGTTGGTCGCGCCAACCGTTATTAATGGCGTTTGCCCTGTCGATTAACATTACTGCAGATGATTTGACCTGTGATGAACTCATTGAGTACATCATCGAATGTGGTCGTGAGTATAAACAAATCCATTTGATTTTAGAGCTCACCGAATCACAGGAAATCATTAACCAAGATAGAGTACTTAACTCTATTGCACGGCTGATCATCAATAATATTGATATTTCCCTCGATGATTTTGGTAAAAGTTATTCTACCTATGATCGTCTTGATGCCATTCCCTTTAAAGAGATCAAAATTGATAAAAGTTTTGTCTCCGATATGGATATCAATCACCAACATTATCTCATCGTAGAGTCCACCATCGCGCTTGCGCAAAAGATGCACGTAAAGGTGGTTGCAGAAGGCGTTGAGACAAGTGCAATAGAGTTAATTCTCTCTGAGTTGGGGTGTGATGTTGCCCAAGGTTATTTGTACAGCCCCCCGATTGAAGGTCGTTATCTTATTGATTGGATTGCTCAATATAATAGGAGTGCCTAATGTATGAATGCTAATACTGAGTTACCCAAGGCCTTATCTGTATTCTTTGAGCAATACAGCCAAGAACAGCAATCGCGACTGCGATTGACACTGATTGCTGAATTACAGCGAATGCGACTTGGGCTAGAACAATATGAGTCCTCTGACAGTATCGAAGGCCTGAAACATCAATTTACGGGTATTGCGCGCTACTTGCAGCTTAAAGATATGCTGTCTGTCATGGATGTTTGCGAGCGAGAGCAGTTTGAATATCAGTTATGCAGCTTGCTAAAGGCCGTAATGGATTACGCTAATGAGCTTTAAATATAGTGCTTGTATCAATATGTTCAGTGGTTTATGGGTCACTCTGTTGGTGCTGTGGTTAACCTTGTCCCACTCACGTTATGAATTTGACTCCATTTACAATAAAAAAGCAGAAGCGGTTTTTACTTCTTCACGGGATATGTTCTTACAACATGAAATTATGTTGGATGCGCTAAAATCGTTTTTTTATGCTTCGAGTGAGGTAACGTCACAGGAATTTGAGGTTTTTGCTAAGGACTTACTGAAGATCAAATCTGCTGTCGCTTTTACACTGACCCCCGAACTTGAACTGGCCTATATCTCTGATCAGACAATGGCGCCAGAACTTAAGCCACTTAAATTAGTCAAGAATAGTAAAGGGGAACTTCAGGCTAGCCTTGCCGATTACACGTTAGCGGTTGTTAATATCGATGGGCCTAATATGCTTTATTTAGTCTATGCCATTTCTCATCAGCGGATATTAGCGCGGATTGAGCAGGAGCAAGGTGTATGTATTAGCTATCAATTTGAACAATCGTTATTGCAAAGTTCATCCTGTAATCATGAGTTTTCCACAGGCATATTTTCAATGTTTAGCTACTCAGATAGCCGAACTTTGGATATTCCTGGATACCAAACCCGGGTGAATTTACGCATAGAATATCAAGTGCCACAAAAAGAGGTTGTCGAGCTAATCGTGATTATCTTACTGATTGCTTCTCTTGGTATTACTCTGTCTTTTCTTTTGTACTTTAAGTCTAAAAATCAGCATATTGTAGAGCAGATTAAGCTCGATAATCGATCTAGATTAGCAGTACTTTCCAGCATAAATCATGAGATCCGCACTCCTATCAATGCCATTCTTGGCTACAGTCGCATGTTAAAAAAAGCGCGCTCACAGCCACAAAAACTGGACGAAATTATCGATAAAATGACCTGGTCAGCTAACTTACTTTACTCGGTTGCCGAAAATACGTTGAATTACAGTAAGGCTGAAGCTGGGCAGTTAAAATTGAATCGGCATTTAGTCAATTTACACGAATATCTGAGCAATATTGAGGATTACTATCGTGCTTTTAGTGCGACATCGGGTAAACGTTTACAGGTTGTCGTGAATGAGTCTCTGCCGAAGTTTATCGAGCTCGATGGGACTAAGTTATTCCAACTCATGACGAACATTATCAATAATGCCTTTAAATACAGTACGGGTAGCGAAGTGCATTGTTATATGGACTTACGCCTTATACGTCACCATAAAGACCATAGTCCTATGCTTAGGGTACTGATCCGCGATTTTGGCGAGGGAATGTCAAAGGAAGCGCAGCGCGCTTTAGTTGATCCATTTATGCACGCATCTAACTCGTATACAACAACATCGGGCATGGGATTAGGACTCTATACTTGTAATCGATTGCTTGAGCAAATTGGCGGTAAGTTTATGTTGCGCAGTCAAAAGGGCAAAGGCACCACAGTGCTGTTACATTTTCCCTGCCAACTTACCGAGGTGAAAGAACGATTAACGATTCAATATGATCAACAAAAAGTGTTAATCATAGATGATAATCTGTTTAACCTTGAGATTTGCAAAGCCATGCTAGAGCACTATCATTTTCAAACCTTCAGTGTTGATAACGCAGCGCAAGCACTTAAGATGTTGATTCACTCATTGCCACATATTGTTATTGTGGATTACCGTTTACAAGATATGAATGGCTTGCAACTTATCAAACAGATGCAACAAACATTACAAAACCTTGCCAGTGATACCCTGCTTGAGCATCACTGTCGCTTCTTTTTGCTTTCAGCTAATGATAGCGATGATATTCCTGAGTTAGCATTATTCCCTGAGGTACATTTCATGCAGAAACCTTTTAGTGCTGAAATATTTCTCAGTAAATTGGCCGTAAAATCTTAAATTATCAAAGCATTGGATCTGGTTTTTAAAGCTTATTTGCCGAATGTGTGGGATTTACATCGCGGTAGAGTCAATTCCGTTGCGGTAATATGGGGGTAAAGACAAAGACGCTGTGATTAGTGTAGAACGCTGCTAATCTAAACATGTCGGAGATCTTCTCTAAAAGCGTCATTGCTAGGAATAATCGATGGAAAAAGAATCTCTTGAGTCTGTTTACCCCTTTTTAACTGAAGCCTTACGGCTAAGCGAGAATGGCCTCGCTGTTTTGGACAAGCACAATCATTTTATCTTTTATAACCATACCTTTGCGAAAATGTTTGGTTTTGTTGATCAAGACATGGCTGGCCGGCATTTTGACGACATGATGCACTTTGCCTTTACCCATAAGCAAGGGCCTAAAATTGATCATGAAACCATAGAGGAATGGCTTGAACTTATTCATGCGAATCAACGTAAATCAGCTTTTCGACGTTTTGAAGTGGATCTGGTCGACGGTAGCTGGTTGCAACTTTCTGAGCAGGTTTATCACAATGGCGATATGGTGATTGTTTGCACCGATATTACCCAGTTAAAACAGGTCGAATTTGCCCTAAGGAATGCGCAGACTGAGTTGAATCGACTCGCACTCACCGATGAATTAACCGGTATTGCCAATCGACGGCATTTTTTCCAGCAGTTAGAGCATGAAATCAAACGCTTGAGTCGTCTACAGTTACCTTTGTGCCTTGTCATGATGGATATTGATTATTTTAAACTCGTTAATGATCGCTATGGGCATCAAGTGGGTGACAAGATACTGCAGCATTTTACCCAATTTATCAGTGCTCGTACGCGCCCATACGATATCTTTGGTCGCTTCGGCGGTGAGGAATTTGCGCTATTACTGCCAGAAACGTCGGTCGATGTCGCGCAGAAAATTGTGACGCGTATGATGTCAGCGCTTGCGAATGAAGATCTTTCAGTGATAGTCGCCGATTTTCACTATCAATTTTCGGCAGGAGTGAGTGCGTTAACACCTGTGATCACTCATCATGCCATCGAAGAAAACGGCGGTATTTTAGTGCTTCAGTCTGTGCTTTCACCGATTGAAATAGGGAGTCAGTGCCGTTCAGATGCTGAAAAGCTGGTGGCCGAGGCCGATAAAGCCTTGTACCACGCAAAAACTACGGGGCGAAATCGTGTCGTGGTTTGGGATGATGTGATATTAACGGCTAAAGCTTAACGAACCCTGTGGTTGTCGAAATCTAAGCATCGTGATACCAAACCAAGAGTAAGCGCTGCTTGGCTCCTATTCTTAACTTGATATTGTACTTAATGCAGCGTTTTGTTCCTCTGTCTTTTAACCTAAAATAGCCAGCTTAATGTGTCTCTCACTGCATAGGGTTCAAGGTAAGCCGTGTTAATCAATCAGCAATATAACCGCTATGGACCCGATTATCGATTTGGTGAGCAAGTCACTTTTCTTGATATTAAACAAACCTTTGGTTTTAGCCATGTCCGTGTTGGCCGCTGGGTGACGCGGGATGAATCGCGCATTGCTGCGGATTTAGTGTTTGATTCGCTCGCCGATCTGGCCTTTATCTTAAAATTGCCACCTTTGACTTTAGGGCTGCGAGAAACTGTCAGCCTGGCCTTTGGTCATGGCGGCCAAAAGGGCGTTCAGGCCCATTATGCTCCCGCGACCCGAGAGTTGGCATTGGCTAAAAATGCAGGTGCTGGTGCTTTAGCCCATGAGTTTTGGCATGCGTTTGACCATTATATTGCCGCTAAATCATTCAAACCTACTAATAAGCGGTTTCAGTGTGCGAGCGATCTTTGGCTATCCGATCTGCCCATCATAGAGCATCCATTAAATGCTCGATTATCTGAGATCTTCAAAGTGACATTGTTGAGTGGGCAGGGTGATGAGCCCCATGATTATGTTCGCCGAGCGATTGCATTAGATAAAAAACATGGGATGCAGTACTTCTCTCGGCCAACGGAGATGATGGCGCGAGCATTTGAAGCCTGTATTGAATCCTATACTGATATTTCGAATCCGTATTTAGTGTCGGGAACCCGTTTTTCAGCAATGGCAAAGGAGGGGGCTTATCCCGATGAGACCCACAGACAAGTGATTTTTCAGGCGCTGATCAATTACTTTGAACCGCTGGGGATCGCATTGGGTAAAAATCCCCTTAACTAGGGTGTGTTGACGTTTTGAGTCATGCATTTGAACAGAGGTTAATTTAGCGTCGCTAGAGTGCAAGGTAAAATGTAAAACGACATTCGCCTTAGGTATTTTGAATGTGTTTTGAATGCGAATGGCAGTGGACAGGGGGAGGGTCACGAGCCGTTTGAAGACTGATTGCCAATCACAAGCTCACGTGCTTAGTTGACAACGTTTGCCAACAATAGGCCAAACTATGGCGAATCGCATCAAGATATTGAGATGCCTGAGTATCCATTAAATACCAATAGCTGGGTTTTGATTCTGGCATGTGGTTGAAAAATAAAGCTTCAGCATTGATGAGCTGGCTAGTGTGAGCAAATTGCAGCCAAATGTTGATGTGTGTATGCGCCAGTGTGATTAGCCATTCAAGTTGCATCTGCCGCGTGGCTGGATTTAGTGCATCTGCGATTAATGAGCTCGACTCTTGTAAACGCACAAGCAAATTAAAGGGATTACCTGCGTTTATTCTAAGTGCGACTTGGCATGGTTGCATTTGGTTTATTGCGGATAGGCGAGGTAAAAATACGGACGCTAAACTAAATTCAGGCCAGTCGACCGATGGTACCAAAGCTTGGGCAATCCGCCGCTCGCCTAACCAATTATGCACCATGCAAGGTAAGTGATCGTCAGGCGGTAAATCATTGGGCCTTGCTAAACTCGGAAACAGCGACATACGCTGCACTTGCACATGCTGAGACAACTGCTGCATCAACACTATTGTGGTTAACCCAGATGAAGGCCAGCAGCCAAGCTGAGGCGTTAATTCAATCGCAACTTGCGTCAAGGCTTGGGTAAGCAGACCACTTTGTGGATGACCTTGTACCACAAAGGCATATTTTGATTCAGCAAAACCACCGTTGGCAATATTTACTATCTGATTATTTACATTGCTGTTTTCAGCCCATTGAGTACCGTTAAAAATAAATGTCGTACCTGTGGTCGCAGGCTGCCAATCGCCAGAAGCATTACCAATAATGGTCACTTGCTCAAAGGCAAGGGTGTCCGCTAGAGCTTGCAGATCTAATTTAGCATGTGGCATCTGCAAATGTTGATGCATGTGGGTGTGAGACTGTGGCATAGGCGGAACATCTGTTTTACGAACTCAAAATGGACTTCATTGTAATGGATTATCCCCCTGAGCCCAAAGGGTTAATCCATTGAAGTTTACCGGATGCTGTTTTAACGCAGGATAGTTTAGCTTTAGGTATACCGCGCATAAAAGTGATGCGCGGTATTGGCGATTAACAATTAGACTAAAAATTATAACTCAGGCTAAGTTCGACATTTCGCGGTTCGCCGAAGAAACCTTGATTATAGAAATCGATACTAGAGTAGTACTTTTCATCAAACAAGTTTCGAATATTCAAACGAACAATCGCATCATCAGTGAGTTGATAACTTGCCATAAGATTGGTAAGGAAATAACTGGCTTGTTCAGAGCTTTCGCCGTTAGGCCCCGCGTTTTCTACATAAATCTTGCTCTGCCAGCTTAAGTTGCCACCTAATGTGAGATCTTCTAGAGCGCCATCAAAGTGATAGAGCGAAGATAAGCGTACTAAGTTTTTAGGCAAATGTGTGCCAAAGGCCGAACCATCGGCTTTTTCAGATTTACTGTAGGTGTAACTGAAGTACAGATCCCAATCCTCTGTGGGTCTACCCGTTAGTTCCATTTCAAAACCACGGTTACTGGTGCCATCCACAGCGCGCATTGGAAAGCTACCATCAGGAAGTGGGTCTTTAATGTTAGGATCTTTTTCCGCCACATTTTCCTTTTGAACTTTAAACACTGCAACACTGGCGGTGAGTTTTTCGTCGAAAAAATCGGCTTTACTGCCAAGTTCAATATTATTGCCAGTTGTCGGGTCTAAGCGTTTGTTATTAGCATCTTTGGCATCTTGAGGCTGAAAAATCTCAGTGTAACTGGTATAAATCGACACACTGTCACTGATATCGTAAATCAATCCTGCATACGGCGTAATGACATCATTGTGCTCATAACCTGGATCGACTTTATATTGGCTGATACGGCTTCCTAACAGCAGTGTGATCTGATCGTGCAGATTGAGTTGGGTAGCAATATAGGCACCTTTTTGGATCTCTTCAGTCTCTTCATTGGTGGGAATCGATGGATAATTTGGCTCTGCAATCGAGCCATCCCACTCAAAGAAATTGCCTACGCTTAAAACATCTGTGGTGTAGAAAGAGTCGGCGCTAATATCTTGTTTTGAATAGAGTAGGCCGGTTGTTAGCTTATGTTCTCGACCCAATAGTTCGAATGGCCCTGAAGCAAATATTCGCGCTGCATCTTGCTTACGGGTTGATTGGTAGATCATAGGCAATGCACTCATCCCTAAACCTGTGATTTTATCTGGGGAGCCATATAAATATAGCAAGTGTCCATCCATCTTATCCTCACGATGTTCTATGTCGAGTTTGAGTTCCCAGTTATTATCGAAGTTGTGTTCTAAAGTAGAAAAAACGTTCGCACCATGGCGTTTCCAACTAGACCAAGATGCTGCAGTGGTCGTCGAACGTGGAAGGTCACTCGCTAAACTGCCGTCGGCATAAAACAGTGGCAGCGCTCCCCAAGTGGAGCCTTTAGGATCGCGGTCACTATAGTCCGCGCCCAAAGTGAATAATGTGCTATCACTTAATCTTGCAGTAACGACGCCATAAATTTGCAGATTTTCATCTTCGGCTAGATCGGTAAAACTATCTGATTTTTCATAGGCGGCGGCAAAACGTGCTTGGACATCGGCATCTTCTGTTATGTCCACTGAACTATCACCTTCTACACGATAACTGTCCCATGAACCTACTTTTGCACTGAGGTAACCCCCAGGTGAAGATTTTGGACGTTTACGAATGAGGTTGATGGCGGCCGAGGGTTCTCCTGCACCCGTTAATAATCCTGTTGCACCACGAACCACTTCTACTCGATCGAAGATAACCGTATCGGTCGAAGCATCATTGAAGAAACTAGAATAGTTAACGGGCACACCATCAAATTGGAAGTTAGTGATTGGATTACCACGGGCGCTGAAAAAGTAGCGGTTAGTTTCTGCTTTCTGTGCAGAAATACCCGGTGTTAAAAACATTAAGTCAGCAACATTGTTAAGAGAAAAACTCTGAATAAATTCTTGATCTATAATCGTCACTGACTGCGGCGTTTCTCTCAGTGTTAAGGGTAAGCCCGTTGCTGTAGCAGCTTTATCTAAACGACTACCTTTAATACTGATTACTTCGATATTGGCGTCTGCGTCTGATTGAGTTTCGTCAGCGTAGGAACTCGGCGCTAACAATAGGCTCGAAATGAGCGCTGCTAACAAGGTTTTATCCATCATGATTCCCCATCATAGTATTTTGTGACCGGCATTCTAATTGAAAACAATTCCCAGTACATCGTATTGATAACAATTTGCATTACCTTTACACTCGCGAAATACGATAAGTGTTAGGAAAGTCACAAATGGCGAAGATCAGTAACCGATTCTGGTTTATGTTGCATGGTTGGGTGTCGCTCCCAATTTGGTTGTTATTTTGTTTTATCTGCTTGACGGGGACGATTGCGGTACTGAGTCATGAGATCACTTGGTTAACGAATCCTGCATCGAGGGCGTTGAACCCTAATGATTTACCCGTAAAACCAGTTAGTGAATTAATGACGTTTGTTGAGGAAGCCTACCCAAGTGCGGCAGTCTCTGGCGCTATGACCTTAGAACCTTATATGGTCAATGTGATCATGTTCAGTGACGCAGATAAACCCTATGCCATGGCCTATGTCAATCAATACACAGGTGAGATACAACAGATTAATGAAGGCATGACATTTTCCGGCTTTATCAGATCTTTACATGCTTGGTTATTATTTCCTTGGCAAAGCGGTTACAGCTTGGGCTATTACCTTGTCTGTTCGATGGCGCTGTTTATGCTCGCCTCTTTAGTGACGGGACTCATTGTTTATAAACGTTTTTGGCGAAGTTTTTTTGCTCCGAAATTGCGAGTGAGTCAAGGTAAAAAGACACTATTGGCCGATTTGCATAAATTGTCTGGTGTGTGGTCTATTTGGTTTATCGCGATTATGGCCGTTACCGGATTATGGTATTTAGTCCAAGCCATTTTTTGGCATGCAGATATTGATATCGAGCCACATGCGCCATTGGTTGCTGCTGAGCAATTGCCCTTTATCCAAAAGGGTGATGTGAATCCCGTTGATCCAAGCGTGTCATTTGCACAAGCCTTAACATTAGCGCAAACGCACTTTCCAGACTTTCAACCAAGCTATGTGATGAAACCAGAGCATAATCGTGACATGTATCATCTGAGTGGTAGCGGCGATCACATTTTTTACGATCAGTATTCTTACAACCTCAGCATTAACCCTTGGACGGGGGAGATTGCAAAAACGACATCACCCGAGACGATGACAGGAATACAAACGCTAATGCATATCGCAGATCCTTTGCATTACGGTACCTTAGGTGGTATCTGGACAAAAATCATTTGGTTTATTTTTGGGGTGATCCTATCGGGTATGTCAATCACGGGATTTATGATGTGGGGACTGCGTAATGTGCGTGCAATTAAAAAAATGGGATCCCCCAGTACTGTGGCAGATAGGTTAGAGGAGGTACGTTAATGGCTTTCATTCATTCAACTTTTTGGCAAAAAAATAAATATAAACTGAGTGGGTTTATTCTATTGCTCCCCCTATTGTTTTTGTATCAGTCGCTAACCCCTACATTTCCACCGGCCTGGCAGGCTCAAGAGTTAGGTGAATTTAAAATAGCCCCTTTACCCTTAGATCTAAAAGCACCCTATGTACATCATGATGACTATGTGAAAGATTTTATGTTGGTTTTTGAAAAAGGTGAGGTAGGCAATATACGCCAAGGCTATGCCAATATTGGAACGCAGGCTTTGCCAATAGCAGATTTACAGCGCAGCGAGAATGGTATTTTGCACGGTAATAAGCATGGCCAACACGTACACGCCATCGCAACTAAGACACTAACCTCCGCAGATAGTCTGTGGATATCGATAGAGAATTGGCAAGGTGAGTGGCAAGTGGCAAAGTGGCCTCTGCCTGCCGAGCTAATAGTACAGACACACTGAATGAGGTAAAAGCTAAACACTAATGGCGATCCTATGGAGTAATAATTTCAGGGTCGCTTTTAGTGGCGTAGATTAAGAATGATTAACCGAATACGGGTAAAGAATAACCTTTTTCGCCGTAAACGCTCACTTTTGAAGGCATAAACACAACGGGGACGTTTATTCCTCATTAATAAATGATGAATTTGTTATATACATCACCAAAATACAAATGAAAGTGATTCGCAATAGTGTTACCGTATGTTCATCCTAAATAAACTCCCTAAATTACTATGCGCTTTTATCTACTACCTCTCGCGTCTGCCATTACTTTGGCATTAAACCCTTTGTCAGTCTTGGCTGCAGAGCCGTCTTCTGTTGCAGATGCAAATGATCAAAATATTGAAAAAATCACAGTGATGGGCAAGTACACTGTGAGTCGAACCATTGATACCGCCACAGGCTTAGGGCTGTCACTGCAGGAAACGCCACAGTCAGTGAGCATCTTGACCGCTGAACGGATCCAGGATCAGGCACTCAATACCGTTGTTGATGTGGTTAATAACACAGTAGGTTTGTCTTCATCTAAAACAGATAACGTTCGAAATGGCTTTATGGCCCGTGGTTTTGCGGTTCAGAATTACCAGATTGATGGCGTACCTTTATCTTGGAGTTTGGGGGGCGATGCAGGTGAGACTGTGTCTGATATCTCTCTGTATGAGCGTGTAGAGGTGGTGCGTGGTGCAACAGGCTTACTAACGGGGGCAGGGGATCCTTCTGCTTCAATCAACCTAGTGCGCAAACATGCCGACAGTGACGAACTTAAGGGCTATGTTGATGTTGCTACGGGTAGCTGGGATAAAAAACAAGTTACCGCAGATGTTTCTAATGGCCTCAACGACAGTGGCAGTGTGCGCGGTCGCATGGTCGCGAAATATGTCAATAGCGATTCTTATCAGGATCTTTATCAAGACCGTAAGACCATTCTTTACGGCGTAATTGATTCAGACATTACTGACAACACTATGCTGCGCGTTGGCGGTAGTTACAATAACAACAACCCCAAAGGAGTGATGTGGGGTGCGTTACCAGCAGTATTCAGCGATGGTTCGGCTACTGATTGGGATGTTTCTACTACAACAGCGGCAGATTGGAGCCGTTGGGAAACGACTAACATCAACTATTTTGCTAACTTGAACCATTATTTCAGCAATGGTTGGCAGTTGGTGGCGAACTATAATCGCATGGAATATGAAACCACCACCAAAATGATCTATATGTCTGGCTTGCTGAATAAAGAAACCGGTGCAGGTTTGAGCGGTCAGCGTTATCACAGCCATGGTGAAAGTAACTCTGATAATTTCGATTTTCAGTTGAAAGGCGATTACCAACTCTTTAACCGTGAGCATCAATTTGTGACTGGTGCCTTATACAGCAAACAGAAATCCTATGCTGATACTTATGAACCCATCCGTGAGAATATGACGGGCTGGGACTCAAAGGTAGTTGAAAACTTTTATGATTGGCAAAGCAACGCCTTTGAAGAGCCTGAATGGTCAACAAACGCCAATCGTCAGTTAAATATGGATACCGAGCAGAAAGGTTTCTACGCAGCAACTCGGCTAACAATTACCGATGATTTAAAAGTGATTGCCGGTGGCCGTATTTCTAGTTGGAACCGCGAAGGGGTCAGCTATGGTACTGATACCAACTTTGGTGATGATGGCGTGTTCGTTCCTTATGTTGGCGCCTTGTATGACATAAACGAAGAGCATCGTGTTTACGCTAGTTATACCGAAATATTTAATCCGCAGAACAGTAAGAATATTAACGGTGATTATTTAGAGCCACTCGAAGGTAAAGCCTATGAAATCGGTTTAAAAAGCGCTTATCTGGACGACCGTCTACACACCACTGTAGCACTGTTTAAGATTGAACAGGATAATCTGGCAACAGCCGCTGGGACTATCATTGTTGACGGTACTCCAACCACTTATTACAAAGCTGCTCAAGGTACTGAGAGTACAGGCTTTGAGTTAGAAGTGGTGGGGGAGTTTATCGATGGGTGGAATATCACGGCTGGCTATTCGCAGTTTACAGCGGAAGATGCTGAAGGAAAAAAAGTGGCGACTACTAGCCCTCGCAAACAGTTTAAACTATTCACAACTTATCAGTTTGTTGATTACCTGCCTGAATTGACCGTGGGTGGTGGTATTAACTGGCAGAGTGATAGTTACTCTGAAGGGGGGACAGTAAAAATCGATCAGGATGCTTACTCTTTAGTCAACCTGATGGCTCGTTATAACTTCACTGACAATATGGATCTGCAACTTAACGTAGAGAACCTATTAGATGAAAAATACTATGCTTATATGTCTGCCTCAGCCTCAATGTCCGAAGCATATAGTGTGTATCACTATGGAACCCCACGTAATGTGACCCTGAGTTTTAATTACCGCTTTTAAATTTTCCGCTAAATAAAAGGAGTAGCCGATTTATCGGCTACTCCTTTTTTATCTTCTATTATTGTTATTCTAAATATTTTGATAGCTTGTTTAGTGCGTATTAACGACTCAGTACTGATATCGGTAAATATTGGGCTAGCTCACCTATGGTTCGTTCCCAAATCTAATACTGTTATTAACTGAACGCGGGAAGATGATGCCCTTCAATCTAGTTATGGAAGTGCAACATATTGTATTGGTAGTTTTCCCTCTTTCTTGTGGGCATTGTATTGTTAAGAATCAGTGCGGCAACGAACAGAGTCAATAGAAAAATATAGGTATACTCATGCCATTAGCCTTATTACAAGGTTGTGATTTATCGCCAGCTTTTTAAGCTAAAGACCAGATGTTACATAGATTAAGCCGTTATTGGACTGATAAAGTATTTTATGTTGATGACAGACTGTCAATAATTCATATCATCAACAATAGACATCAGCGTTTGACTATTTAGTCAACAATCATTTCAAAACTGCTTTTTTAATGAGAAATAATGCCATTGTAAATATGGGCTTGTTTAGTAAGTTTATTTTCATCAATGCATAGAAAGGTGATTCATTTTTCACAGTAAAGACCAAGGACTCCCGTTTTAAGGAGAATAATATGCAAATAGAAACGCTTTATGATGTTATGCAATGGACTAGAAGTATTGTAGTGGTCAAGTAAAATTGGCCACGATTTTAGAGTCATTCCAATATAAACGTTCTGACTCATTTGGCGTTAACCCACCATTATATTGATGGGGTCTAGTCTCGCTGTAATATCCAGTGATGTAATTTGTGATCTCTTTATCTGCTTCTGTGAAATTCCCATAACCACTTGCGGGTATCCATTCAGATTTCAAACTTCTAAAGAAACGATCCATCGGTGCGTTATCCCAACAATTCCCGCGACGTCTC